>NZ_JBMDJH010000006.1:0-281007 GCF_057809085.1 Acidovorax sp. FG48
GAGCGCAACCTTGCCAAGGTTGAGGTCGAGAGTTCGAGACTCTTTTCCCGCTCCAATTTCCACAAAAAGGGAAGCAGTCGCTTCCCTTTTTTGTCAGAGGAATGAGAGTTCCTGGCGCGGTAGCAAAGCGGTTATGCCCCGGATTGCAAATCCGGTTAGTCCGGTTCGACTCCGGACCGCGCCTCCAGATACGGTCTGCGGCAACAATGTGACGAAGCCCTCAGGGCAGAGACGCAAGCAGAGATCGTTTCAGGGGTTGGTGGTTGGATAAAATTTTTTGGCTTGCAATCGAACACGGTCAAAAAGAGTTATATAATTTGAGGCTTGCTGATAAGCGCTAACGGAAACGTTAGAAAAATCAGAAAATGCGGGAATAGCTCAGTTGGTAGAGCGCAACCTTGCCAAGGTTGAGGTCGAGAGTTCGAGACTCTTTTCCCGCTCCATATTTGAAAAGGGAAGCTTAGGCTTCCCTTTTTTCTTGGTGGTACGGGGCGCGCTGTTTTCAAACAGCGGTCCTGACCAGAGATACGACAGGGCATTGCGCGCATGCGCTGCCCGGGTTACGCTGCAACGCAGGTATGCGCTCAGCAGCCGGCGCCCCGATGGTGAAATTGGTAGACACTGCGGACTTAAAATCCGCCGCTTTCCTGAAAAGGGGCGTGCCGGTTCGACCCCGGCTCGGGGCACCACTACGATTCAATCATGTCAAGTTACAACGCTCCCTTTGAAATCCATGTCCACGGACAGGTCCTCCTGCGGGCTGATGTCGGTTTTGACCAGCTTCAAGAGGCGCTCAAACCGCTGTGGAAGTACGCTGGAGCACGTTCGCTGGCCGACGGTGCCGCCAGTGCCTACGAAGAAGAGCCAGGTATCAAATACGACGCGCAAGAGCATTTGCTGCAGATGTGCTGGACGGTGCGAGGCGATGAGGACTTCCGCCAGTCGCTTGACGAGATGTGCATGAGCCTCAATGAGCTGGCCGAGCAAGGTGCAGCCATTGAGGTCACTTTCTACGACACCGACTTTGATGAAGACGAGGAAGAGCAGGGCGCAGAGTCACGCGACGACTTCGTGATGCTTTTCGTCGGCCCCACGCCCGCTGCCATCATGCAGGTGCAGCGTGACCTGCTGGTGCAAGACGTAGTGAACATGATGGAGCGCCACTTTGACGGTGCCGAGCTCGGCGGCGTGGTCGCCGAGATCGATAAGCTGTTCAGCCAGCGCTTCGACGCCCTGGTGAACTCGCTGGAGATTGGCAAGCCGCCGCGTGGCCCTGGCGGCCCCAGCGGTGGTCACGGCGGTGGTGGTGGCCGTCGCCCGCGCCACCTGCACTGATCTGCGCCGCCGGCTTGCGGCGCATGCGCTGCTTGTGGGTGCAAGCCTTCCGGCACACCTTACTCATACCTCCCAGGCAGTGGGTAATTTCACCTGTCGCTTCAAGGCGCATGTGCGTTCGCGCCACCCCATGTCCTGGCCATCTCGGCCTGGTTGCCCATGAGCACTGATCTTCCCTATCTGCGTTCCTACCCCGCATCGTTGCAGGACCAGGCGCGTGATCTGTTGCAGCAGGGCAAGCTTGGCGCGGTGCTGCTGCGCAAGTACCCGCAGGCGCATGCCGTGCGCAGCGACAAGGCGCTGTATGACTATGCGCAGGAGCTCAAGGCACGCTATCTGCGCAACGCAGGCACGGTCAACAAGGTGCTGTTCGACAACAAGATCCATGTGGTGCGCCATGCACTGGGTTTGCACACCGCCGTGTCACGCGTACAGGGCAACCGGCTGGCCGCCAAACATGAGATTCGCATTGCCGCGATGTTCAAGCAGGCGCCCGAAGAGTTCTTGCGCATGATCGTCGTCCACGAACTGGCCCACCTGCGCGAGAAGGACCACGACAAAGCCTTCTACCAGCTCTGCACCCACATGGAGCCTCAGTACCACCAGTACGAATTCGACCTGCGCCTGTACCTTACCCATGTGGAGCAGGCGGGTACGCGGCTGTGGGGCTCTGACGCTTCCTGAGGATTCAGGACTGTCAGCGCATCAGGTGCACCAGCTGATGGTGCTCCAAAAAAGATAGCTATCAGCGCATATAAAACCTGCGCTAGCGGTCTTTTTTCCCATCAAGGCACTGACACGCTCTGGCAGAGCCTGGCAGGCAGGTTCAGCCAGCGCTGGGCCGCTGCCTGCATCATGGCAACAGGGCCGGTGGTGAGCAGTTGTACGGGCTCCGGGCCCTCGGGGGAGGTGGGCTGCTCGGACGGTGGTAACGCGAGCAGGTCGGCCGCCTCCAAGAGGCGCCGCGTCTGGCGTGCCACAGGTTCACCCGTCTCGATGAACTGAACGTCCGGCCCCACCAGTGCGCGCAACTCGTGGGCCACAAAAATATAGTGCGTGCAGCCGAGCACCAGGGTGTCCATCTGCCCTGGCCCCGTGCCAAAGCTGCCCATGGCCTGCACGTAGCGTTCGCACAGCGCGCCGGTCTCTGTGGTGCTGACAGGGCTGTCAGGGGCAGCGGCGGGCAGGGCCACGCTGCGCTCAATGGCGTGCGCCAGACCGTCGCAGGGCTGCACCACAAAATGGGCCTGGTCGGCCAGCGAGGCCATGAGCTTGCCGAACTTGGCGCTGGTCAGCGTGCCCCGGGTGCCGATGACACCCACATGCCCTGTTTTGGTCACTGCCAAAGCCGGCTTCACGGCAGGCTCCAGGCCCACCAGTGGCAATTCCGGATGGCTGCTGCGCACCTCGTGGATGGCGGCTGCCGTGGCGGTATTGCATGCCACCACCAGGGCCTTGATGTGGTGCTGCTGGCACAGATAGTCGGTGATGGCGTGGGTGCGCGCCGCCACAAAGGCGTCGCCGCGCTCGCCGTAGGGGGCATTGGCACTGTCGGCCAGGTACACGAAGCGCTCGTGGGGCATGGCGGCCAGCAGGGCGCGAAGCACGCTCAGCCCGCCGACGCCGCTGTCAAACACACCGATAGGAGAAGAGGCCTGCGGCATCAGGAAGCCCGTGGTTGGACAAAAGGCTGGATTGTAGGAAAACGGGGATGGCCTGCAGCGTGGGCTTTGGAGCTACGCCTCTGGCTGCGTCGCCGACCGCGCAGCTGCAGAGCACTGGGGGAAGGCAAAAGGCTCAGCGTGCGGGCGACTGGGTCTTGCTGCCACCGGTGGGTGCGTCCGTGACTTTCGGGTGCGACAGCAGGTAGTAGCGTTTGACCACGGCCTTCTGCCCCTCTGAGCCCCCTGCGACCAGCTCGCTGCTGATGCTCACCAGCACGCCACTGGCTTGGTTGAGTTGCGCGGTGAGTGCGCACAGATACCAGGCGGCCTCTTCGCTCGCCAATTGCGCGGTATCGGTCTGCAGGATGTCGATGCCGTGCTCACGACCATACAGGCGCGTGAGTGCGCTGCCCGTGGCAAACGATTTGCGCTTCGGGTCTTTCAGGTCGGGCACGCGTTCTACGGCTTCCCATGCCCAGCGCTTGCTTTCGGGCCACCAGGTACCCAGCAGCTCTGCATCAAACACCGTGCGCTTGCCGCCACGGAGCACGGTGAAGGTCTTGTTGAAAAAGTCCAGGGTGCGCAGTTGGCTGCCTGCCAGGTGCTGGCTGTTCAGCAGCTGTTGGCGTTCGATGTGGGATGCGATGCTGGCGTCCAGCAGCGCGGCGTCGCGGGCCGGCAGCGCGCCGCCAAAGGCGGTTTGCGCGTCATGCTGTGGAACCATGGGCGGGTTGGCGCTGGCCGCCAGGGGCAGGGCGCTGATCAGTGTGGCCAGCAGCAAGGTGCGCAGAGGCTGCTGAAGGGGCTGTGCAAACCCGTGGTTCAAAAGCATGGTGGGGGCGGCCAAGGCCGAGAAATAGGAGTCGGATCGAACCAGCATTTTTGCCGAAGCGGGTGTAGGGATGTGTGTCGGGGCGGCCACAAAAAAACCGCCCGAAGGCGGTTCTTTGTCATTGCACCTTGTGTTGCGGCAGGCGCCTTGCGGGCCCTGCCACACCAACGCGCATCAGGCCGCAGCGACGCCGATGCCCTTGAACTCGCCCGAGGCGATGCGCTTTTGCCACTCGGCCGGGCCGGTGATGTGGGCGCTGGTGCCACCGGCATCCACGGCCACGGTCACGGGCATGTCCACCACGTCGAATTCGTAGATGGCTTCCATGCCCAGGTCTTCAAAGCCCACGACCTTGGCGGTCTTGATGGCCTTGGAGACCAGGTAGGCGGCGCCGCCCACGGCCATCAGGTAGGCGCTCTGGTGCTTCTTGATGGCCTCGATGGCGACCGGGCCGCGCTCGGCCTTGCCCACCATGGCGATCAGCCCAGTCTGGGCCAGCATCATTTCGGTGAAACCGTCCATGCGCGTGGCGGTGGTCGGGCCTGCGGGGCCCACGGCCTCACCCTTCACCGGGTCTACAGGGCCCACGTAGTAGATGACGCGGTTGGTGAAGTCCACAGGCAGCTTCTCGCCCTTAGCCAGCATGTCCTGGATGCGCTTGTGCGCGGCGTCGCGGCCCGTCAGCATCTTGCCGTTGAGCAGCAGCGTGTCGCCGGGCTTCCAGCTGGCGACTTCTTCCTTGGTCAGCGTGTCGAGGTTGACCTTCTTGCTCTTGTTGTAGTCCGGCGCCCAGTCCACGTTGGGCCACAGGTCCAGGCTGGGGGGCGTGAGGTACACGGGGCCGGAGCCGTCCATCACGAAGTGCGCGTGGCGCGTGGCGGCGCAGTTGGGGATCATCGCAATCGGCTTGCTGGCTGCGTGCGTGGGGTACATCTTGATCTTGACGTCCAGCACGGTGGTCAGGCCGCCCAGGCCCTGCGCGCCGATGCCCAGGGCATTGACCTTTTCAAACAGCTCCAGGCGCAGCTTTTCGACGTTGTCGAGTTCGGCCCCGCTGGCTTGTTTGGCCTGCAGTTCGTACATGTCCAGGTCGTCCATCAGACTTTCCTTGGCCATGAGCACTGCCTTTTCGGCCGTGCCGCCAATGCCGATGCCCAGCATGCCGGGCGGGCACCAGCCAGCGCCCATGGTGGGCACGGTCTTGAGCACCCAGTCCACCACGTTGTCGCCGGGGTTGAGCATGTACATCTTGGACTTGTTCTCCGAGCCACCGCCCTTGGCTGCCACGGTGATGTCCACAGTGTTGCCGGGCACGATCTCGGTGAAGATCACGGCGGGGGTGTTGTCCTTGGTGTTCTTGCGGGCGAACTGGGGGTCGGCCACGACCGACGCACGCAGCGTGTTGTCGGGGTGGTTGTAGCCACGGCGCACGCCTTCGTTGATGGCGTCGTCCAGGCTACCGGTGAAGCCTTCCCAGCGCACATCCATGCCCACTTTCAGGAACACGTTGACGATGCCGGTGTCCTGGCAGATGGGGCGCTGGCCGGTGGCGCTCATCTTGCTGTTGGTCAGGATTTGCGCGATCGCATCCTTGGCCGCCGGGCTCTTCTCGCGCTCGTAGGCGCGGGCCAGGTGGGAGATGTAGTCGGTGGGGTGGTAGTAGCTGATGTACTGCAACGCGCCGGCAATGGATTCGATCAGGTCTTCTTGGCGAATGGTCGTCGTGGTCATGGCGGTGGGGGTTTGAGGGAAAACGCGAACCATGAATTATCCCCCGCCGGGCTTGCGTGGTCCTGTCAGGGGCCATGGCGGGTGGTGGCGGGTGCTGGCGCGCCGTGGCCTGGGGTGGGTATGCTGCGGTCTGATGTTTCGTTCCACCCCATTCGCTCGCTGAGCGGCAAGGCCCACCCGTGAAGACCTCCACCCCCGCCCCGACCGCAGTCCGCACCGAAAAAGACACTTTCGGCCCCATCGATGTCCCGGCCGAGCGGCTGTGGGGCGCGCAGACGCAGCGCTCGCTGCACCACTTTGCGATCTCGGGCGAGCGCATGGCGCCCGAACTGATCCGCGCGCTGGCGCAGGTCAAGCGGGCCAGTGCCTACGTCAATCATGCGCTGGGCCTGCTCGATGCAGCCAAGACCACGGCCATCGTGGCGGCGGCGGACGAGGTGATTGGCGGCGGCCACCTGCAGGAGTTTCCGCTGGTGGTGTGGCAGACCGGCTCGGGCACCCAAACCAACATGAACATGAACGAGGTGCTGGCGAACCGCGCGAGCGAACTGCTGGGCGGGCCGCGCGGCGAGGCGCGGCTGGTGCACCCCAATGACGAGGTGAACAAGAGCCAGTCGAGCAACGACGTGTTCCCCACCGCCATGCACCTGGCGGCGGTGGATGCGCTGATGCACCGCCTGCTGCCCGCGCTGCACGGCCTGCGCACTACGCTGGCGGCCAAGGCGAAGGCGTTTGATGGCATTGTGAAGATTGGCCGCACACACCTGCAGGACGCCACACCCCTCACGCTGGGCCAGGAGATCTCGGGCTGGGTGGCGCAGCTGCAGCACGGCGAGCAGCATGTGCGCGCTGCGCTGCCGCACCTGTGCGAGCTGGCCCTGGGCGGCACCGCTGTGGGCACGGGGCTCAATGCGCCGGCCGGTTATGCCCACGCCGTGGCAAAGGAGTTGGCCGACCTGACGGGCCTGCCGCTGGTTACCGCCCCTAACAAGTTCGAGGCCCTGGCCAGCTGCGATGCGCTGGTGCATGCCCATGGCGCGCTCAAGACCCTGGCGGCCAGCCTGATGAAGATTGCCAACGATGTGCGCTGGCTGGCCAGCGGCCCGCGCAGCGGGCTGGGCGAGATCACCATCCCCGAGAACGAGCCGGGCTCGTCCATCATGCCCGGCAAGGTCAACCCCACGCAGTGCGAGGCGCTGACCATGTTGTGCGCGCAGGTGCTGGGCAATGACGTGGCCATCAACATCGGCGGGGCCTCTGGCAACTTCGAGCTGAATGTGTTCCGTCCGATGGTGATTCACAACTTCTTGCAGAGCGTGCGCCTGCTGGCCGATGGCATGGCCAGCTTCAACGAGCACTGCGCCGTGGGCATCGAGCCCAACCAGGCGCGCATCAACGATCTGGTGGAGCAGTCGCTGATGCTGGTGACGGCGCTGAACCCGCACATCGGCTACGACAAGGCGGCTTTCATTGCGAAGAAGGCGCACAAGGAGGGCACCAGCCTGCGTGCCGCTGCCATCGCGTCGGGCCATGTCACGGGCGAGCAGTTTGACCAGTGGGTGGTGCCGGGGGATATGGTGGGGCGCTGATTTCCTTGATGCAGGCCCTAGGCCCTATGCCCGAGGCTTGCTCAGAAACGCCAGCAGTCTGCGCTCGGCAGCGCTGAGGCCGCGGGGTGATGTGGCGCCGCCAAGGCGGGCCCACACCTGCTGGCTGCGTGGGCTAGGGTCGGACGCGATCTGTGCGCCCAGCGCCAGGACGGCGGGGTGCACGTACGATTTCTTGCACACGGCGGGTGTGTTGCCCAGCTGGCGGGCTACCTCGGCCAGGATGGCCTGGGCGCTGTAGCGCAGGCCTTTGTCTGTGGCGTTGGCGGCATCCGCGCCGGTGCAGGCCAGCCGGGTCAGCTCCAGCGCCTGCGTGGTCCCGTGCCACGTCCGAAAGTCCTTGGCGGTAAAGCGTTCGCCGTCGGCCTTGCCAGCAGTGCGGGTGATCTCGTTCAGGTAGTCATTCACGTCGCCAGAACCCAGGGTGCGCAGGTTGCCGTCTTCATCCGCATACTGAAAAAGCTCTTGCCCCGGCAACTGCTGGCAGCGGCGCACCACGCGGGCCACCTGCGGGTCGTTCAGGGTGGTCTCTTGCTGCACCCCGCTCTTGCCGCGAAAGCGCAGCCGCAGCTCGTTGCCCTGCAGCCGCGCATGCCGCGTGCGCAGCGTTGTCAGGCCATACGAGCGGTTGGTGCTGGCGTATTCCTCATTGCCGACGCGCAGAAAAGTGGTGTCCAGCAGGCGCACCAGCGTGGCCAGCAGCCGCTCGCGCGTGAGCACCGGGCCTCGGCGGGGTGTGGCCAGGTCACGCGCCACGCGGGCCCGGATGCGTGGCAGCGCCCGGCCAAAGGCCTGCATGTGCTCGAACTTGCCTTCGTCCCGCTGCCGGCGCCACAGGGCGTGGTAGCGGTATTGGCGCCGCCCGCGTGCATCGAGCCCGGTGGCCTGCAGGTGTCCGTTGGGCAGGGGGCAGATCCACACCTGGGTGTAGGCCGGCGGGATGGCCAGGCGCCGGATGCGATCGATCTCTGCCGGGTCTTGCAGCCATTGGCCATCAGGCAGGCGGTAGCGAAACGCCTTGGCGCCGCAGCGTACCCGGGTAATGCCCGGCAGTGTGGGGCTGACGTACACCAAGCCACCTTGCAGTCCGGGTGATGGGGAGGGCGCGGGTTCGGATGAGCGGGCCGAGGATGGGGTGCCGGGCTTGGGGGATGCGGGCATGAGGGGCAGTGGATAAAGCCGGTGAGTCGGCTTTGATCACACCCGCTGGTGCCCGCGAGCGGTGTAGGCCTGTGGCGTGCGCTGCGGTGAGCGACCCGCGCAACCGTGCTGTGGAATCCGTGCCGCGATGTGGTGCAAAAGAGGCTGTAGCGCTTATTGAATATGCGCCTGATGCTATCAAAATCGTATCAATCTGGCGCCGTCGGATCCAGCGCAAAGCCCACGCCATACACCGACCGGATCCAATCGCTGCCGTCTGTGCTGGCGGCCTTGAGCTTCTTGCGCAGGTTTTTGATGTGGCTGTCGATGGCGCGCTCGTTCACGTCCAGCGTGTCGTCATAGGCCTGGTCCAGCAACTGGGCCCGGGAGAAGATGCGCCCGGTCTGCCGCGCCAGCACCTGCAGCAGCTTGAACTCGCGGCGGGTCAGTCCCAGCGGCCTGCCGTGCAATGTGGCTTGCCAGTGCGATTCGTCCAGCATCAAGGCGGCGGTGGTTGTCTGGTGGGCTGGCGGCTCTTGTGCGGCAGCGGTGCGGCGCAGCACGGCCTTGACGCGGGCCACCACCTCGCGCGGTGAAAACGGTTTGCAGATGTAGTCGTCCGCTCCCAGCTCCAGACCGATGAGGCGGTCCACCTCTTCCACGCGGGCCGTGAGCATGATGATGGGGTGCTGCGTGTGGCGCCGCGCCTGGCGCAACATCTCCAGGCCGTCCATGCCGGGCAGCATGATGTCCAGCAGCGTGAGGTCGGGCGGTGTGGTGATGAGGCTGGCGAGGGCTGCGCGGCCTTCGGCCTGGTGCTCCACCGTGTAGCCCGCGTGGCGCAGGTAGTCCACCACGATGGCGGCGATGTCGGGTTCGTCTTCGACGACAAGGATGCGGGGGCTCATGAAGGGTTGTCCAGCAAGGGCAGTTGCAGCGTGATGCGCAGTCCGCCGAGGGGGGAGGGTTCGGCCGTCAGTGTGCCGCCGTGCGCGAGCACGATGGCGCGGCAGATCGCCAGGCCCAGGCCTGATCCGGCGTGGTCGCGGTTGCGCGAGGTTTCGGCGCGGTACAGGCGCTCAAAGATACGGGGCAGCTCGTGCGCGGGCACGCCGGGCGCGCTGTCGTCCAGCTGCACCTGCAGCTGGGGGGCTCCATCGGCCGGCGGCAGCAGGCGTGCCGCAATGCGCAGCAGGCCGCCCGCGTCGGTGTAGCGCAGGCTGTTTTCCAGCAGGTTCAAAAACACCTGGTGCAGTTGCTGTGCGTCGCCGCGCACCAGGGGGGCGGGCTGAGCGGTGCCTTGGGCAGCCAGGGCGTCCAGACCGGTGGTGTCCACATCAATGCCCGCCTGCGCTAGACGGGGGCGCATGGAGGCCAGTGCCTCGGCCAGCAGCGACAGCGGGTGCACGGGCACCTGGGCCGAGGGCGCGCTGGTGCCCGCTGCATCCAGGCTGGCACGCAGGTCGCCCACCAGCTGGATCAGACGCATCACCTGCCGGTGCAGGCGCAGCGCGGTCTTGTCGTCAAAGGGGCGGATACCGTCCTGCACGGCCTCGATCTCGGCGCGCATGGCGGCCAGGGGCGTGCGCAGCTCGTGGGCCACGTCGCCCAGCCACTGGCGGCGGCTGACCTCGATGCTGCCCAGTTGTTCCGCCATGGTGTTGAAGGTGCGGGCCAGCTGGGCCAGCTCGTCGTTGCCGTGCACGGGCACGCGGGTGTGCAGGTGGCCCTGCGCAATGCCGCGCGCGCCGGTGGCCAGGGCCTCGACCGGGGCCAGCCAGCGCCGTGCGAGCCAGCCCGACAGCAGCAGCGCCAGGGCCAGACCGGCGAGGCCCGTCCACGCCACAAAGCCCAGGTGCTGGGCCAGAAAGGCCTGGTCGGCCTCGCTGCGCACGCCCTGGGGCGGTGCCAGCACCAGGTGGCCGATGACCTGGCCGCTGGCGCCGCGCAGTGCCAGACGGGCGCCTCCGGGCTGGGGCGGAGTGCCTGCGACCAGCTGGTCTTGCGCGTCCAGCAGGCCCAGGCGGGGGTAGATGTCATCCGGGTGGCGCTGGGGTGGCGCAGCGCTCCGGTCCATGGGGCGCAGGTCGTCGTTGGGCGGGCGTGGGGGCGGGCCATTGCCCGGGTCGGTGCCACGGCCACCCTGGCTGTCGTTGGCCGCAGGGGCACTGGCCGCGCTGGCAGGCTGCGTCAAGAGGTCGGATTGCACGGAGGGGGCAGGGGACGCAGGTGGCGCGGCAAACGGGCTACTGCGGTCGGGCGGCGGGCCATTGGGCGGGCGGAAACCGCCGGGCCCGCGCGAGCCGCCGCTCGGGTGGGTGAGCCGTCCCCACAGGGAGGGCTGCCCGCGCAGGCTGTCCCAGCCGCCCGTCTGGGTGTGGTGAGACTGCAGGCGTTCGGCCAGCCAGTCCATGCGGGCCAGCTCGATCTCGGCGACATACGGCCCCAGGCCCCGCTGCAGCCCCAGGCGTGAGAACCCCACAAAGATCAGCAGCAGCGCCAGCAGCAGCGCGGCCAGGGCGATGAAGGCTTTGCGGTGCAGCGTCAGGTGGGGCACGGGGACAAGGGAGCGCAGGGGCGGCATGGTGGGTCAGCGGGCGGGGGGCGGGCCACCCGCGCCGGGGCCACCGGGCCCGCCAGCGGGCATGGCCACCAGGGTGCCGTCCATTGTGCGGCAAGTGCCGGTCAGGGTTTTGCCATCAGGCATGGTGAGCGTGACGGAGGCGCCTTCGGTCTTGCCCTTGCAGGCGGCATAGGCCTCAGGGGGCGGCGCGGGCGGTGTGCCGCGGGCGGGCTCGGCGTGGCTGGGGGTTGCGGCGGCCAGGGAGATCAGGGCCAGGCTGGCGAGAATGGTGTGCATCTGGTGCATGGTGTGCCTTTGAAAAGAGCGGAAGAAGCGATGGTGATGGGGGCTCAGACCGCAATGGAGATCGTGATGCTGGCGGAGTAGCCACCGCCGGAGTTGGCTTGCATGGTGGTCATCTCCAGATCGGTGCCGTCGCTGAACACGTTGTCGGTGGCGAAGGTGATGGAGGCCAGGTTGCGCACGCTGGCGCTGTAGCCGGAATTGGCGCTGTAGATGCTGCTGAGCAGCGCGGTGGGAAAGGCCAGCTGCGTGGTCTTGATCTTGTTGGCGGCCTTCGTCGCCGATGCCAGCGTGGGGTAGATCTCCAGGTGCATGTGGGGCATGCGGCCTGCATAGCAGCCCGGCACGATGGTGGTGAAGGTGACGGTGCCGTTGGCATCCGTGGCCTGCACGCCGCGCAGGTAGTTGTCGGCGATGTTGTTGGAGGAATAGACGGAGTAGTTGCCGTCTTGCGTGCAGTGCCAGAGGTAAATGGCGTACCCCGACAGCGGTGCGCAACTGGCCTTGGTGTTGGTCAAAGTGATGGTGATGGACAGCGGCACACCGCTGACCTGGGTGGACGAACCCACCGAGCTGCGGATGTCCGAACGCACGATGCCGCTGAGCGCGAGCACGTTGTAGGTGTTGTTGCTGGCCGTGGAGCCGTCGGCAGGGTAGGGGCCGGCGGTTTCCTCGGGTACGACGGAACAGGTGGTGGTTGTGCCGGTGCCCGTTCCCGTGCCGGTCCCTGATCCGGTGCCGGTGCCGCTGCCCGTGCCCGAACCGGAGTCTGTACCAGTGCCTGCGTCGGTGCTGGTGCTGTCCCCGCCTCCGCCGCAGCCCCACAGGGTGGCAACGCCCAGGGAGCCCAGCGCGCTCAATGCCAGGCGGCGGCTGGTGGCGGTGGGGGGTGTGAGGGGGGCTGCTGCGGCGGGTGCTGGCGCCGTGGCGGCGGTTGGGACCAGAGAGTGCAGAGGGGGCATGGATTTCTCCTTCGGGTGGGTCTGCACCGCACTGTGCCTACCGATTGAGGAGAAATCTGGGAGCGCCGCCGGGCGCTGCCTGCTGAAGTGTGTCTACTTCAAATTTAATAGCTGCCAGCGCATATTCCACTAGCGCTATGGGCAGTTTTGACTGATATTTTGCCCTGGGCAGGCGCAGCGGCGCCGGGCCGCCCAGGGACTCCCGCCGTGCTCAGTGGCTGTCGGACGAGTGCGACATCAGCCGGTCGGTCAGCGCAATCGCCAGGGCGCTGAGCAGGAACACCACATGGATGATGGTTTGCCACATCAGCACCTTGAGGTCGTAGTTGGCGGCGTTGATGAAGGTCTTGAGCAGGTGGATGGAGCTGATGCCGATGATGGCGGTGGCCAGCTTGACCTTGAGCACCGAGGCGTTTACGTGGCTCAGCCACTCGGGCTGGTCGGGGTGGTCTTCGAGGTGCAGGCGCGAGACAAAGGTCTCGTAGCCGCCCACGATCACCATGATCAGCAGGTTGGAGATCATCACCACGTCGATCAGCGCCAGCACCACCAGCATGATGATGGTCTCGTTGAGCGCGGTGACCTGGAAATCACTCTTGTAACCAATGCTGGACACCAGGCTTTGCAGGGCCGTCGTGTTGCCAAAGGCGGCTTCGATCAGGTGCACCAGCTCCACCCAGAAATGGAACACATACACCGCCTGCGCCAGGATCAGGCCCAGATACAGCGGCAATTGCAGCCACCGGCTGGCGAAGATCATCGAAGGCAGGGGGCGCAGTGGCGCTGGGGGCTTGTGTTGGGGTGAGGACATGGCACTCGCAAAGGGTTGCAGGAGGCGCGATTTTAGGGGGCGCGCATGTCTTCGCGATGGCATGCTGGGCGGAGGCTGTCGTGCCCGGGCCCGTCGCCGGGAACGACCTCACCGCTGGCGTGGGGGAGGCCGCGCAGCCTGCGCCCGGCGGGCCGCGATGGCGTACTCTGTAAGCTTCGCGCCAGTCAGTGGCCTGTAAGTGCCGCGCCCGACAGTACCGCCCAATTCCAATTCCCATTAGATCCAGGAGACAACACCATGAGTGCGCCCACATCCGCCATCGAGTCCGTGCTGGTTGAGAACCGCGTGTTCCCGCCCTCGGACGCCATTGTCAAAGCCGCGCGCGTGTCCGGCATGGCGGGCTATGAGGCGCTGTGTGCCGAAGCCGAGAAGGACTTCGAGGGCTTCTGGGCGCGCCAGGCACAGGCCAACCTGCAGTGGACCAAGCCCTTCACGCGTACGCTGGACGGGTCCAACGCGCCGTTCTTTCAGTGGTTTGCCGATGGTGAACTCAACGCATCGGCCAACTGCCTCGACCGCCACATCGGCACCCCCACCGAAAACAAGACCGCCGTCATCTTCGAAGCCGACGATGGCACCGTCACCAAGATCACCTACAAAGAGCTGCTGGCCCGCGTGAGCCAGTTTGCCAACGCGCTCAAGGCCCACGGTGTGGCCAAGGGCGACCGCGTGCTGATCTACATGCCCATGACCATCGAAGGCGTGGTGGCGATGCAGGCCTGCGCCCGGATTGGCGCCACGCACAGCGTGGTGTTTGGCGGCTTCAGCGCCAAGGCCGTGCACGAACGCATCATCGACGCCGGTGCCGTGGCCGTGATCACCGCCAACTACCAGATGCGCGGCGGCAAGGAGCTGCCGCTCAAGGCCATCATTGATGAAGCCCTGGCCATGGGCGGTTGCGACACCATCCGCAACGTGTTCGTCTACCAGCGTACGGCCACGGCCTGCAACATGGTGGCCGGGCGCGACAAGACCTTTGCCGAAGCACTGGCAGGCCAAAGCACCGAATGCGCCCCGGTGGCCGTGGGTGCCGAGCACCCGCTGTTCATCCTGTACACCAGCGGCTCGACCGGCAAGCCCAAGGGCGTGCAGCACAGCACCGGCGGCTATCTGCTGTGGGCCAAGATGACCATGGACTGGACGTTCGACCTGCGCGCCGACGACGTATTCTGGTGCACGGCCGACATCGGCTGGATCACGGGCCACACCTACGTCGCCTATGGCCCGCTGGCGGCAGGCGCCACGCAGATCATCTTTGAAGGCATCCCCACCTTCCCGAACGCAGGCCGCTTCTGGCAGATGATCGAGCGCCACAAGTGCACCATCTTCTACACCGCCCCCACGGCCATCCGCTCGCTCATCAAGGCCGCCGAGTCCGACGAGGCGGTGCACCCTGCACGCTCCGACCTGTCGAGCCTGCGCATCCTGGGCAGCGTGGGTGAGCCTATCAACCCCGAAGCCTGGATGTGGTACCACAAGAACGTGGGTGGCGAGCGTTGCCCTATCGTGGACACCTTCTGGCAGACCGAAACCGGCGGCCATGTCATCACCCCGCTGCCCGGCGCCACACCGCTGGTGCCTGGTAGCTGCACCCTGCCTCTGCCTGGCATCACGGCCGCCATCGTGGACGAAATGGGCAACGACGTGCCCAATGGCTCGGGCGGCATCCTGGTCATCAAGAAGCCCTGGCCCAGCATGATCCGCACCATCTGGAACGACCCCGAGCGCTTCAAGAAGAGCTACTTCCCCGAGGAACTCAAGGGCTACTACCTGGCGGGTGACGGCGCGGTGCGCAGCGCCGACCGGGGCTATTTCCGCATCACGGGCCGCATTGACGACGTGCTGAACGTGTCGGGCCATCGCATGGGCACGATGGAGATCGAATCTGCCCTGGTCGCCAAGACCGACCTCGTGGCCGAAGCCGCTGTGGTGGGCCGCCCTGATGATGTGACTGGCGAGGCCATCTGCGCGTTTGTGGTGCTCAAGCGCTCCCGCCCCACCGGCGAGGAAGCCAAGCAGATCGCCAACGAGCTGCGCAACTGGGTGGCCAAGGAAATCGGGCCCATTGCCAAGCCCAAGGACATCCGCTTTGGCGACAACCTGCCCAAGACCCGCAGCGGCAAGATCATGCGCCGCCTGCTGCGCAGCATTGCCAAGGGCGAGGCCATCACCCAAGACACCAGCACGCTGGAGAATCCGGCAATTCTGGATCAGTTGGCCCAGACCAACTGATCCAGAAGGCGCCGTGCAACGGCGCCAGCGCGCAGCGCTTGCCGGATTCGGGGACACTCATATCGCGCTGCGATGTGATGTGGCCACAAAACCCGTTGATCATCACCCCGGTACGTGATCGAAATAGCGGGCCTGCTCACCCTGCAGGCTCGCAGCGCGCTTTGTAGGACGCAATCTCCAATTACTCCTCTGGAGCGTGTGAATCCCTGCGCATGCGTTACAACGGCAGCATGGCGTGGCCGGTCATCGTGGCCGGGCGCCGCTGACCGGAGATTTCACATGCAACTGCGTTCCTTCGTTTTGCTGCTGACCGTGCTGGCCATCGCCGCACTGGCCGCCCTGAACTGGTCCACGCTGGCGGCTCCCTCCCTCGTATCGCTGGGCGTGGTGTCGTTTGAGGCACCTCTGGGTCTGCTGATGCTGGCACTCACCACTCTGTTGGGCATCTTCTTTTTGGCGTATGTGTTGTCGCTGCAGGGCTCGGTGCTGCTCGAAACCCGTCGCCACACCAAAGAGCTGCAGGCGCAGCGCGAACTGGCCGACAAGGCCGAGGCGTCCCGGTTCACGGAGTTGCGTGCCTTTCTGGAGGCCCAGCACCGCCAAGCCCACGCAGCCGTGCTGGCGCGTCTGGACCACCTGGAAGCTCGCCTCGCCGCGCGCGCCGAGGAGTCTGACAACACCACGGCGGCCTATGTGGGGCAGCTGGAGCAGCAGCTGCGCTCCCGCCATGCGCTGGGGACGCCTGTCGTTTAGTCCCGCGCTACTGCAGGAACCGGCGCAGGTTCCTGCGCTCTTGGTTCCACCGCTGCAAGCGTCTGAGCACCAAAGCGTCCGGGCACAAAAAAGCCGCGTCACATGGTGCGCGGCTTTTTTTAACGGGTTCTTTCGGGCATCAAACCCGGAACCCTTGGGCTGCAGCCAATTACTTCTGCGTCAACACCCAGGCGGCCAGCTTCTTGGCTTCGGCGTCATTCACTTGGGCGTTGGCCGGCATGGGCACTGGGCCCCACACGCCAGAGCCACCCTTGATGATCTTGGCTGCCAGCTTGTCCACAGCGTCCTTCTGACCCGCGTATTTGGCTGCCACGTCCTTGTAGGCGGGGCCCACCAATTTCTTGTCCACTGCGTGGCAAGCCATGCAGTTCTTGGAGGTGGCCAAGGCCAGGTCGGCCATCGCGGGTGCCGCAACCGACAGCGTCAAGGCGAGAGTGATCAGGGAACGCTTCATGGTGGGAATTCCTGTGGTTGAGTTACAGTGCTTTTAATGCGATTGTAGTGACTTGGGTTGACACGCAGTTGTCCTTGGTCAATCCCGCTTTTCGCGGCATTTTTTGGAGAGAGCGATGTATCTGCTGGGTCTGTCCCTTCTCATTCTGGCACTAAAGTATTTCGAGATCGGCCCTGTGGCCACATGGTCCTGGTGGTGGGTGCTGGCCCCCTTTGCCGCCACGGCGCTGTGGTGGGCCTGGGCTGATTCCACCGGCTACACCAAGCGCAAGGCCATGGAAAAGATGGACCAGCGCAAAAAGGACCGCATCAACAAACACAAGGAAGCGTTGGGCATTCGCCCACGCAAGCCGCGCTGACACTGGCGCTGGCCCCGCAGCAAGGGGCTGACGGTGGCTTGAGCGATGACTTGTTCTCGTCGTCTATTCAACAAAAAGCCCGCAGTACATCGCGTACTGCGGGCTTTTTGTTGTGAGCCGACCACCTGGAGAAAGACGCCTGCCGGAGCCTCAACCGTCTTCTCGCCACCGGCCGGTGCGCAGCCGCAGCGCCATCAATAGGCGTCCAGCACCGCCCCCTTGCTCGCGCTCGACGCGTTGAACGCAAACTTGGCTTGCACACCCCGGGTGTAACGCGGGGCAGGTGCCGTCCAGGCGGCGCGGCGCTTGGCGATCTCTTCGTCGGGCACATTCAGTTGCAACAGCAGCTGGCGCGCGTCAATGGTGATGCTGTCACCCTCGTTGACGAAGGCAATGGTGCCGCCCGCCGCCGCTTCAGGCGCTACGTGGCCCACCACCATGCCCCAGGTGCCGCCGGAGAAGCGGCCGTCGGTGATCAGGCCCACGCTCTCGCCCAGGCCCGCTCCGATCAGTGCGCCGGTGGGCGCCAGCATCTCGGGCATGCCGGGGCCGCCCTTGGGTCCCAGGTAGCGCAGCACCATCACGTCACCGGCCTTGATCTTGCCTGCCAGGATGGCTTCCAGCGCCGACTGCTCATCGTCAAACACGCGGGCCGGGCCGGTGATGACAGGGTTCTTCAAGCCGGTGATCTTGGCCACCGACCCCTCAGGGCTCAAGTTGCCCTTCAAGATGGCCAGGTGACCCTGCGCGTACATGGGGTTGCTGATGGGGCGGATCACGTCCTGGTCGGCGCGCGGCTGGTCGGGCACGTCCTTCAGCACTTCGGCAATGGTCTTGCCCTCGATGGTGAGGCAGTCGCCATGCAGCAGGCCTGCATTCAGCAAGATCTTCATGACCTGCGGGATGCCGCCTGCGCGGTGCAGGTCCACAGCCAAGTACTTGCCGCTGGGCTTCAAGTCGCACAGCACGGGGGTCTTCACGCGCACGCGCTCGAAGTCGTCAATGCTCCACTCCACACCCGCTGCATGGGCAATCGCCAGAAAGTGCAGCACGGCATTGGTCGAGCCGCCGGTGGCCATGATCACGGCCACGGCGTTCTCGATGGACTTTTTGGTCACGATGTCGCGGGGCTTGATGTCCTTCTTGATGGCCTCGATCAGCACCTTGGCCGACTCCTTGGCCGAGTTCATCTTCTCGTCGTGCGGGTTGGCCATGGTGGAGGAGTAGGGCAGGCTGATGCCCAGCGCCTCGAACGCGCTGCTCATGGTGTTGGCGGTGTACATGCCGCCGCACGAACCCGTGCCGGGGATGGCGCGCTTCTCGATCTCCTTGAGGTCGAAGTCGCTCAGCTTGCCCGCCGCGTTTTCGCCCACCGCCTCGAACACGCTCACGATGTTCAGGTCCTTGCCCTGGTAGTGGCCGGGCAGGATGGTGCCGCCGTACACATAGATGGCGGGCACATTGGCGCGCAGCATGCCCATCAGGCCGCCGGGCATGTTCTTGTCGCAGCCGCCGACCACCAGCACGCCATCCATCCACTGGCCGCCCACGCAGGTTTCGATGCAGTCGCTGATGACTTCGCGGCTCACCAGACTGTACTTCATGCCCTCGGTGCCCATGGCCATGCCGTCGCTGATGGTGGGGGTGCCGAACACCTGGGCGTTGCCACCGGCTTCTTCGATACCAGCAATCGCCGCATCGGCCAGCTTCTGCAGGCCGCTGTTGCAGGGCGTGATGGTGCTGTGGCCGTTGGCCACGCCCACCATGGGTTTCACGAAGTCGCCTTCCTCGTAGCCCATGGCGTAGTACATGGAGCGGTTGGGTGCGCGCGACTTGCCCTGGGTGATGTTGGCGCTGCGGCGGTTGATGGGCGCGGAGGGCTTGCTGGAGTCGGTCATCGTGGGGCGTCCTGGTGTCGGGGTTGGTGGGGCTGGAGCGGAATGGGTCATTCTGCCAGCGCCGTCGCGCACCGTGCGGTCTGCCCCCGCAATCCCCAACGCCGCCGCCCCGTGCGGGCCCAAAGGGCTGGGCGATAATTGAAGGGTTTGCCCCCGGCACTGCTCAAGAGGTTGGTTGCACGGGAGCGAGGGGTGCTCTTCACGAATCGAGCGGAAAGTGAGCACTGCGGATCGGGATGGGCTGCGAGGCGCAAAGCGCAGCAATAGCCGGTGCTATTGCGAGCATTTGCAACGCTGCAGACCGCCCGAGGCCGCAGAGGCACACGGCGCGATGATGCGTGAACAGCATCCCAAGGGGCCTTTATTCCTGCGGCCCGCTTCCTTTTCAGCGATTTTTCAGAAGCCAGCACGATGCCCATCTACCGTTCCAAAACCTCCACCGCCGGTCGCAACATGGCAGGCGCGCGTTCCCTGTGGCGCGCCACCGGCATGAAAGACGATGACTTCAGCAAGCCGATCATCGCGGTGGTCAATTCGTTCACCCAGTTCGTGCCCGGCCACGTGCACCTGAAGGACCTGGGCCAGCTGGTGGCCCGCGAGATCGAAGCCGCCGGCGGCGTGGCCAAGGAGTTCAACACCATCGCCGTGGACGACGGCATCGCCATGGGCCACGACGGCATGCTGTATTCGCTGCCCAGCCGCGACATCATTGCCGACTCGGTCGAATACATGGTCAACGCGCACTGCGCCGACGCCATGGTCTGCATCTCCAACTGCGACAAGATCACCCCCGGCATGCTGATGGCTGCCATGCGCCTGAACATCCCGGTGATCTTCGTCTCGGGCGGCCCGATGGAAGCGGGCAAGACCCGCCTGGCCAACCCGGTCACCAAGGTCATGGAGTTCAAGAAGCTCGACCTGGTGGACGCGATGGTGATTGCCGCCGACACCAACTACTCCGACGCCGACGTCGCCGAGGTCGAGCGCTCGGCCTGCCCCACCTGCGGTTCGTGCTCGGGCATGTTCACCGCCAACTCCATGAACTGCCTGACCGAGGCGCTGGGCCTGTCGCTGCCCGGCAACGGCACGGTGGTGGCCACCCATGCCGACCGCGAACAGCTGTTCAAGCGCGCGGGCCGCCGCATCGTGGACCTGGCCAAGCAGTATTACGAGCAGGACGACGAACGCGTGCTGCCCCGCTCGGTGGGCTTCAAGGCGTTTGAAAACGCCATGACGCTGGACATCGCCATGGGTGGCTCCACCAACACCATCCTGCACCTGCTGGCGATTGCCAAAGAGGCCGAGATCCCCTTCACCATGGCCGACATCGACCGCCTCTCGCGCGTGGTGCCGCAGCTGTGCAAGGTGGCGCCCAATACCAACAAGTACCACATTGAAGACGTGCACCGCGCGGGCGGCATCATGGCCATCCTGGGCGAGCTGGACCGCGCGGGCAAGTTGCACACCGACGTGCCCACGGTGCACGCTCCCACGCTCAAAGACGCGCTGGACCAGTGGGACATCGTGCGTACGCAGGATGACGCCGTGCGCACCTTCTACATGGCCGGCCCCGCAGGCATCCCCACGCAGGTGGCATTCAGCCAGAACACCCGTTGGCCCAGCCTGGACCTGGACCGCGCCGAGGGTTGCATCCGCTCGTACGACCACGCCTTCAGCAAGGAAGGCGGCCTGGCCGTGCTGACCGGCAACATCGCAGTGGACGGCTGCGTGGTCAAGTCGGCCGGTGTGGACGAAAGCATCTTGGTGTTTGAAGGCACGGCCCACGTGACCGAGTCGCAGGACGAGGCCGTGGCCAATATCCTGGCCGACAAGGTCCAGGCCGGTGACGTGGTCATCGTGCGTTACGAAGGCCCCAAGGGCGGCCCCGGCATGCAGGAGATGCTGTACCCCACCAGCTACATCAAGTCCAAGGGCCTGGGCAAGGCCTGCGCGCTGCTGACGGACGGGCGCTTCTCGGGCGGCACCTCGGGCCTGTCGATTGGCCACTGCTCGCCCGAAGCGGCCGCCGGCGGCGCGATCGGCCTGGTGCAGAACGGCGACCGCATCCGCATCGACATCCCCAACCGCACGATCAATGTGCTGGTGAGCGATGAAGAACTGGCCAAGCGCCGCGAAGCGCAAAACGCCAAGGGCTGGAAGCCTGCCCAGCCACGGCCCCGCAAGGTGTCGGCTGCGCTCAAGGCCTATGCCAAGCTGGTGATGTCTGCCGACAAGGGCGCCGTGCGCGACTTGTCGCTGCTGGACGACTGAGGGGGTTTTGCGGGGCCGGGTGCCCTGCTGCCGCTTGGAAGCCGCGCCCAAAGGGCGCGGCTTTTTTGTCGGCGCTCTACTTTTGATAGCTTTCAGCGCATGATGGACTAGCGCTTCCTCGGCTTTTTATTCAAAAAAGGGTTCTGTGGGTCCTGCGGATTGTTCTGGCGCGGCAGCGGCCACCCTGTGGTCTTGCTTGGGGCTCTACGCCCTGACTGCGGGGTCATCCCCAGCGCGGGCACAATACCCGCCACCATGTTGACCTATCCCCACATCGACCCCGTCGCCCTGCAGATCGGCCCGCTGGCTGTGCACTGGTATGGCCTGACCTATCTTGCGGCCTTTGGCCTGTTCATGCTGCTGGGCATCCGGCGCCTGCGACACCCGCCCTTTGCCTCCATCACGGGGCCCGGTGCCTGGACGCGCAAGGATGTCGAAGACATCCTCTTTCTGGGAGTGGCGGGTGTGGTCATTGGCGGGCGGCTGGGCTACTGCCTGTTCTACAAGCCGGGCTATTACCTGAGCCACCCGCTGGAGATTTTTGCCGTGTGGCAGGGCGGCATGGCCTTCCATGGCGGGCTGCTGGGCGTGGTGGTCTCCATGCTGTGGTTTGCCCATTCGCGCAAGCGCCCTTGGCTGCAAGTGGCTGATTTCGTGGCGCCCTGCGTGCCTACGGGGCTGGCGGCAGGGCGTGTGGGCAACTTTATCAACGGCGAGCTGTGGGGCCGCTTTGCCAGCCCCGACCTGCCCTGGGGCATGGTGTTTGCGCACAGCGGTTCCATGCAGCCGCGCCACCCTTCCCAGGTCTATCAGTTCCTGATGGAAGGGTTGTTGCTGTTCATCCTGCTGTGGCTGTATGCACGCAAGGAGCGCCGCCCCGGCCAGGTGGCTGCCGCCTTCCTGTTTGGCTACGGCGTGTTCCGCTTCATTGCCGAATACTTCCGCGAGCCCGATGCCTTCCTGGGCATCCTGTCGCTGGGCATGAGCATGGGGCAGTGGCTGTGCGTGCCCATGATCGTGGGGGGCGCAGCGATGTGGCTGTGGGCACAGCAGCGGCCGGTGGGGGCGCTGGTTTCGAGATAAAAAGGGCGATAGCGCCGGTACTATCTGCCCAAGCAGCTATCAAAATGGTAGTGCTGGGGGCGAGGGGCAGGTGGGCAGAGCATCAGTGCTGCGCATCCCCCCACCGCGCCATCGTCCACAGGGCGGCGCCCACGATGAGCGCACCGCCCACCCAGCCCGTAACGCTGAGGTGCTCGCCCAGCCAGAACACCGCAAACAGCGCCCCAAAGGCGGGCTCACTGCTGGTCAGCAAGCCCACCCGCGTGGGCGAGCTGTGGCGCAGTGCCCAGTTCTGGGCCACAAACGCAAACACCGTGCAGCCCGCCACCAGGTAAATGCAGGCCCACCAGAAAGCGCTGGCCTGGGTGAGCGACGGCAGCGGGGGCAGCTTGCCCGGCAAGGCCAGCGCCAGCAGCAGGCAGCCCACCCCAATGACGCCCGACTGCACCGCCGTGAGGGCCAGCACCGGCGCATTGAGGCGGCGGGTGAGCCGCGTGGTTTGGCACACCGTGATGGCGCGCAGCACAGCCGCCGCCAGCATCAGCGCGTCGCCCCAGCCCCACCGGCCCGTGTAACCCCCACTGAGCAGTGCCGCGCCGAGCAGCGAGACGGCGGCAAAAGCAAACATCGCGCGCTCGGGCCGCTGGCGCAGCAGCCACCACTCGGCAAACGGCGTGAACACCACACACAGGCTGATCAGAAACGCGGCGTTACTGGCCTGCGTGAGCGCCAAGCCAAAGGTCTCGCACAAAAAAATGCCCAGCATCAGCACACCCAGTGGCAGGCCGGCCACCAGCGCATCGTGCCGCTCGGGCGCGGTGGCGCGCAGCAGGGCAGGGAGCAGCACGGCAAAGGTCAGGAGGAAGCGCACGGCCAAAAAGCCCAGCACCGGGTAGAACACCAGGGCCCCCTTGGCCATGCCGTAGCTCGTGCCCCACACCACGGCCACCAGCAGCAAGGCCAGGTCAGACAGGCGCGGGGCCAGCGGGGAGGGGGCAGACAGGGGCAGGGTGTGTGACATGGGACGTAGATTGGGGGGGAGGCTGTGGGGCGCCGCGCGTGGCGACGATGGGCTGGGGAAATTATCAATTTGCGTCCATGCATTGATAATCGCCGTCAAAGAACTGCACTTGTTCCCCATGCGCATCAATCAACCCCTGGACAGTCTCCCCGACATGGCGGTGTTTGCCCGCGTGGTGGACACGGGCAGCTTCTCGGCTGCTGCGCGGCAGCTGGGTATCACCCCGTCGGCGGTCAGCCGCCAGGTGGCCCGGCTGGAGGGGGCGCTGCGCGTGCGTCTGCTGGAGCGCACCACCCGCAAGCTGCGGCTGACCGACGCGGGCACGGCGGTCTACAGCCGTTGTCAGGACATGGTGTCTGCCGCCCGCGAGGTGTGGGCGCTGAGTGACACGCACTCTGCCGCGCCCTCCGGCATGGTGCGCATGAGCATGGCCAAGGCGGTGGGGCGCCAACTGGTGCACCCGCTGGTGCTGCCGTTTTTGCAGAAATACCCCCAGGTCGATGTGCAGCTGTTGATCACCGACCGCACGGTGGATCTGTTCGAGGAGCCCATCGACCTGGCCCTGCGCGTGACCGACACCCCGCCCCCGGGACTGGCAGGGCGGCCGCTGGCCACCTTGCGTCATTTGATTTGCGCCAGCCCGCGCTACCTGGCCGAGCGGGGCCACCCCCAGCACCCGCGCGACCTGGAGCAGCACGCCTGCATCACCCTGGGCGAAGACGAGCGCGACCGGCACTGGCGCTTTGAGCGGGCAGGCGAGACCGCAACGGTGGCTGTGCGCGGCCGCTATGTGGCCAACCACAGCGAGGTGCGGCTGGAAGCCGCGCTGAGCCACCTGGGCATTGCCAGCCTGCCGGGCTTTACCGCGCGCGCTGCGTTGGAGCGGGGTGACCTGGTGACCGTGTTGCCCGACTGGGAGCACAAGACCTCGTACGCGGGCACGGCCTGGGTGCTGTACCCGTCCCACCGCTTTCTGCCCGCCAAGCTGCGGGTGTGGATCGACCACCTGGTGGAAGGATTTGCAGGCGTGGAGTGAAGCGGGAGAGGGGCGCGAGGGCAGGGCGAGCCTGCGGTGGGCTCAACGGGGGTACACCCTCGACAGCTCATTTGGCCCGGGGCGGATCAACAAATGATGGCGCCTTCGGGCCAACAGCAAGGTACGCCACCCTGGCCGTTCTCTGGCACGCGGCGTTGCGCAAGCACCGCAGTTGCCATCTTTTGTGTAACCAAAGCCTGCAAATCAGGGTTTTCATCTTGTCATTTCGCATAATTATGAGAAATTACGCACATGGCGAGGCAATCGCCACTGTTGTCAGCTGATAGAGGGGCGTTGCATGCATTCGGGTTGCACCGTCCGCCAGCTGCTGACAGCCGATGCCTCGCGGGTTGGTGTCTTGGAGCCTTGTTTCACATGCGTCCTGTCCCGAATTCACTGCACGACGAAGTCGCCTCCCGGCTGCGGGAGCAGATTTTTGCGGGCACCTTGCCGCCCGGCAGCTTTCTGGACGAGGCCGCCCTGTGCGAGCGGCTGGAAATCTCGCGCACCCCCCTGCGCGAGGCGCTCAAGGTGCTGGTGGCCGAGGGGCTGCTGCGCCACGAGCCGCGCCGGGGTTGTTTTGTGGCCGAGGTCACCGAGAGCGATCTGGACGAAATCTTCCCGGTCATTGCGCTGCTGGAAGGCCGTGCCGCGCACGAGGCCACGCGCAAGGCCGTGGCAGCCGACATTGCCGCACTGGAGCTGCTGCACGAACGCCTGCAGCAATGCGCGGCCGACGGGCTGGTCACCGACTACTACGAAGCCAACTACGCCATCCACGAGGCCTTCATCACGCTGGCCGACAACCGCTGGTTGGCCCAGGTGATTGGCGACCTGCGCAAGATCCTGCGGCTGGCTCGCCACAAGTCTTTGCATGCCCCCGGGCGCATGCAGCAAAGCCTGGCGGAGCACCTGGCCGTGTTTGCTGCCCTCAAGGCCCGCGACTGCGATGCCGCCGAAGAAGCCATGCGCACCCATTTGTTGCGCCAGCGCGATGCGCTGCGCGACGTAGCCCGCAACCAGCAATCGAGGTTGACCCCATGATCAGCAGCACCCCCGAATGGATCGCCCGCAGCGTGTCACGCCTGCGCACCGCCGCACCCGCCGCCGACAAGGCGGGGGACAAGCTCGCCAAGGCCGCGCTCGACAAAACCGTGACCGACGTGGTCGCCAAGGTGGCGGTGCCGCGTTCCACCCACGAGCGCCTGCAAGCCACCCTGCGCCGCGGCCAGGAGGCGCTGTCGCCCCGGGCGCTGCGCCGCCTGCTGGCCGACCTGCAGGAGGTAGTGGCCCCGCAGGTGAGCGAGATCGAAGGTGGCCGCCGCGCCCAGGTGGTGGCCGAGTGGTATGCCAAGGCGGAGCCTGAAGAGCGGCGCGACATGTGGCTGCTGATGTGCGAGCAGTTTGCGCCCGACGCCACGCGCTTCAAGTCCGCCCGCCAGCGCTACGAGGCAGCAGCGGGCACGGCCGAAGAAGGACAGGCCGAGATCAGCCTGCGCCGCGCTTTGGTGTCGCCCCGCACGCGGCTGCTGCAGCGGTTTTCGGCGTTCCCTGAAGGCATGCGCTTTCTGGTGGACATGCGCGCAGAGATCCTGCCGCTGCTCAAGGCCGACAAGCGCCTGCTGCCGCTCGATGCCGAGCTGGAGCACTTGTTCTCGACCTGGTTCGATGTGGCGTTTCTGGAGCTGCGCCGCCTGTCGTGGGACTCGCCCGCCTCGCTGCTCGAAAAACTCATCAAGTACGAGGCCGTGCACGACATCCGCAGCTGGGCTGACCTGAAGAACCGGCTGGACAGCGACCGCCGCTGCTACGGCTTCTTCCACCCGCGCCTGCCCAACGAGCCGCTGATCTTCGTGGAGGTGGCGTTGCTGGACAAGATCTCGTCCAGCATCACGCCGCTCCTGGACGAGGCCGCTGCCCCTGTGGACATCACCCGCGCCACCACGGCCATCTTCTACTCCATCAGCAACACACAAACCGGCCTGCGCGGCGTGAGCTTTGGCGACTCGCTGATCAAGCATGTGGTGGAGACGCTCACGGCCGAGTTTCCGCGCCTGCGCACCTTTGCCACGCTGTCGCCCATCCCGGGTTTCCGCGCTTGGCTGGGCAAACACGCGGGTGCGATGCTGGACCGCCTGGACGATAAGCGCCGCAGCGAACTGGGCCGTGCAGTGGGCTTCGAGCCGCCGCAGGCCACGCATTTCCTCGGCGCGTTGGACAAGGCGCTGGAGCTGGACGCTAAATCCCCCGTGCGCCAGATGCTGCTGGAATGTGCCGCGTACTATCTGGGCCGCGAGCTGCAAGAAGGCAAGCCGGCAGACCCCGTGGCCCGCTTCCACCTGGGCAACGGCGCGCGGGTAGAGCGCCTGAACTGGGCGGGCGATCCGTCCAGCAAGGGGCAGAAACAATCGTACGGGCTCATGGTGAACTACCTGTACGACTTGAAGCGCATCGACAAGCACCGCAGCTTGCTTGCGCAGGGCAAAGTGCCAGTGTCGGGGGACATCGACAGCCTTTGCCGCGACTGACGGGGCGCCCGGCATGATGCCGGGTGAACCAGTGACAGCGTATTTTTACAACGACAGGAGACAAGGAATGACTGAATCGCGAATCCAACGCCGGGATGTGTTGCTCGGCGCAGCGGCGGCAGGTTTGGGCCTGGCCAGCGGCAGCAGCTGGGCCGACAGCAACTGGCCGACCAAGCCAGTGACAGTGGTGGTGCCTTTCCCCGCCGGTGGTGGCACCGATGCGTTTGCCCGGCCGCTGGCCGCGCAGTTTTCCAAAAGCACGGGCAAGACGCTGGTGATCGACAACCGGGGGGGCGCCGGTGGCACGCTGGGCGCCAGCATTGCCTCCAAGGCTGCGCCGGACGGCTACACCCTGTTCATGGGGGCGGTGCACCACGCCATTGCCCCGTCGATGTACCCCAAGCTCGATTACGACATCGAAAAAGACTTCATCCCGCTGGCGCTGCTGGCCAATGTGCCGCAGGTGGTGGTGGTCAACCCCAAGACGCCGTCGGCCAACTTCAAGCAGTTTCTGGACTACGTCAAGCGCAACCCCGCCAAGCTCAACTACGGCTCGGCGGGAGCCGGCACCTCGCACCACCTGGCGGGTGAGCTGTTCAAGCAGCAGACGGGCACCTTCATCACCCACATCCCGTACCGGGGGGCAGGCCCGGCGCTGCAGGACCTGATCGGCGGCAACGTGGACATGATGTTCGACGGCCTGGGCTCCTCGGCCAACCACATCAAGAGCGGCCGCATCAAGGCGCTGATGGTGTCGGGCCCCAAGCGCAACCCCGCGTTCCCGGACGTGCCCTGCGCCTCCGAAGTGGGCCTGCCCGACTACACCGTGACCACGTGGTACGGCCTGTGGGCGCCCAAAGGCACCCCGGCTGATGTACAGGCCCGCATCGTGGATGAAATCAAGCGCCTGGGCACGGCCGAAGAGCTCAAGGCCGTGTGGGCCAGCAACGGCGCGGACTACGGCGGCATGACGCAGCAGCAGTTTGGTGCGTTTGTGAGCAGCGAGGTCAAGCGCTGGGCGGCCGTGGTGAAGGCGTCTGGCGCCAAATTGGACTAACCCCCAAGACGGTGCAAACAAACCCGCCATGCCCGCTCGCTCCGCAAAAGCGCACACCGTCGTTGTTGCAAATGCTCGCCATAGCCGGTGCTATGGCTGCGCTTTGCGCCTAGACGCAGCACGCTTATGCGGCGCGCTCGGGCGCGCCGGGCTTATTCGCACCGTCTGCGCTTTGCGCCATCCCCCGAGGGGGACGCCACCCGTGGCCTGGCAAAGCCCGTTCCACGGTGGCGCGGCCAGTGGTGCATCGCGGGTGCGAAGGTCGTAGGCGGTATGTGAAGGAAATGGATACCAGGATGTCGGGTGAAGTGTTGATGAATGCCGGTGAGGGCGGAGTGGTGCATGTCACCCTGCGCCACACCGGGCGGCTGAACGCCATGTCGCGGCCCATGTGGCGGCAGTTGCGTGCGGTGTTTGAAGACGTGCAGCGCCGTGCCGATGCGCGCTGCGTGCTCATCGCGGGCGAGGGTGGGGCGTTTTGTGCGGGCGGAGACATTTCAGAGTATCCCGGCTTCCGTTTTGACGCGGCAGCGCTGCGCGACTTTCATGAGAACGACGTGTGGGGCGGGCTCAACGCCATGCTCCAGTGCGACGTACCCATCGTGGCCCAGATCAGCGGTGCCTGCATGGGCGCTGGCGTGGAGATTGCCAGCTGCTGCGACATCCGCGTGGCGGGCAGTGGCGCGCGCTTTGGCGCACCGATTGCCAAGCTGGGTTTTCCGATGGCCCCGCGCGAGGCGCAACTGGTGGCCGGTGCGGTGGGTGACGTGACTGCACGCCAGCTGCTGCTGGAGGCCGCCACCTTCAGCGCCCCCGACATGCTGGCCCGTGGCTTTCTGAGTCGCGTGGTGGCTGACGACATGGTGGCCACCGAAGCCCTGGGCAGTGCCCAGCGCATTGCCGCATTGGCACCCCAGGCCGCCCGCATGAACAAGCAGACGTTTCGGGCACTGAAAGCGCCTGTAGCGCTAGAAAATCATGCCCAGTCAGCTATCGAAAACATAGTTAATGGACCTGCCGACCCCTATGCCTACGCCGCCAGTGCCGAGCACCGCGAAGGGATCTCTGCCTTTCTGGACAAGCGCGCGCCGGTGTTCTGACCGGCGCCGTCGTCCCCGGCTTCTCCCATTCAGTCCGTCCCAAACTCTCAACCCAGCTACCCAGCCCATTGAAGTCTGAGCCATGAGCCAACACAACCTCTTCAGCGCCCTGCGCGCCGCGTTCCCGTCTGACCTGGACAGCACTGCCGTCGAGACCACGGCGGCCGACGGCACCCCGCTGTACTACACCTGGCGCGACCTGGACCGCGCCAGCGCCCGCATCGCCAACCTGCTCGCATCGCTCAAGCTGCCCGAAGGCAGCCGCGTGGCCGTGCAGGTCGAAAAGTCGGTCGAAGCCATGGCCCTGTACCTGGCCACGCTGCGCGCGGGTTACGTGTTCTTGCCGCTCAACACCGCCTACCAAAGCGCCGAGATCGAATACTTCATCGGCAACGCCGAGCCCGCCGTGGTGGTGTGCAGCCCCGGCAACTTCGGCTGGGTCAGCAAAATCGCCTTCACCCTGGGCACGCAGCATGTGTTCACCCTGGGCGACGACCGCACCGGCAGCCTGCTGGAGCGCGCCGCCCACCACGGCGACGAGCACCAGGCCGTGCCCCGCAGCGCCGACGATCTGGCTGCCATCCTCTACACCAGCGGCACCACCGGCCGCAGCAAGGGCGCCATGCTCACGCACGGCAACATGCTCAGCAACGCGGTCATGCTCAAGGACTACTGGGGCTGGACGGCTACCGGAGGGCCTGATGGCCGGGGCGACGTGCTCATCCACGCGCTGCCCATCTTCCACGTCCACGGCCTGTTCGTTGCCATCCACGGCGCGCTCATCAACGGCAGCAAGATGATCTGGATGGCCAAGTTCGACCCCAAGGCCGTCATCGCCGCCATGCCCCGCGCAACAGTGTTCATGGGCGTGCCCACGCTGTACGTGCGCATGCTGGCCGAGGCGGGGTTGAACAAAGAGGCCGTGAAGAACATGCGCCTGTTCATCGCAGGCTCTGCGCCGCTGCTCATCGAAACCTTCAAGGAATGGCAGCAACGCACCGGCCACACCATCCTGGAGCGCTACGGCATGAGCGAAACCATCATGCTCACCAGCAACCCCTACAGCGCCGACCAGCGCTACAACGGCCAGGACGAACGCCGTGGCGGCACTGTGGGCTTCCCCCTGCCGGGCGTGAGCCTGCGCGTGCAGGGCGATGATGGCAAAGACCTGCCCGTGGGCGAGATCGGCGGCATCCAGGTCAAGGGCCCCAACGTGTTCAAAGGCTACTGGCGCATGCCCGAGAAGACGGCGGAAGAGTTCACGAAAGACGGTTACTTCAAGACTGGCGACGTGGGCAAGGTGGACGAGCGCGGCTACGTCCACATCGTGGGCCGCAGCAAGGACCTGATCATCAGCGGCGGCTACAACGTCTACCCCGCAGAGATCGAGGGCTACATCAACGACATGCCCGGCGTGGCCGAAAGCGCGCTGGTGGGCGTGCCCCACCCCGACTTTGGCGAAGTGGGCGTGGCCGTGGTCATTGCCAAGCCCGGCGCCCAACTGGATGCCGATGCCATCGTGGCCCAGCTCAAGTCACAGCTGGCCAACTTCAAGATTCCGAAGAAATGCTTTGTAGTGGCGGAGCTGCCGCGCAACACTATGGGCAAGGTGCAGAAGAATCTGCTGCGGGATCAGTACAAGGGGTTGTTTGCCTGAGCAATTGCGCAGCGCAATGCGCACAAAGACAAAAAGGGGCAAGTTGCCCCTTTTTTGTTGGCCGATGCAGACGCCAACACGGGCGCTGCGTTTGCTCTGATTTTGATAGCTGAAGGCGCTTTTCAATCAAGCGTCATCAGCATATTTGGGTCTGCTTTAGCAGGAGGTGGTCGCTTCAGCGCAGCACCAGCACCGGAATGTGCGAATGCGTCAGCACATGCTGCGTTTCGCTGCCGAGCAGCAAACGCTTGAGGCCCTTGCGGCCATGCGAGGCCATCACGATCAGGTCGCACTTGTGCTTCTTGGCGGCCGCAATCACGGCTTCGGCCACCAGATCGGACTTGGCGACGACAGCCTTCACGGTCACACCTTGCGCGCCGCCCTGGGCTTTCACGCCGTCGACCATGGCCTGTGCGGCGTCGCCCCACTGGGCTTCGATGCGTTTGACGTCGTTCATGTCCACTGGCATGCCACCTTCAAAGTAGCTGCGGGGGTAACGGGGCACCACCTTGAGGGCGACCACGGTGGCGCCTGACAGGGCGGCCAGGGACAGGCCATGTTCCACCGCTTTGTCCGACAGAGGGGATCCGTCTGTAGCGATCAGGATGCGTTTGTACATAAAAAGGCTCCTCAAAGTGATGGAACAAGCTTAGGATGAATCATGTTCCGGGGCTTGATCCAGGTCAATGTAGTTGTCATGCCCCACAGTTAGGCTTGAACCATGTCCATGTTTCGACCCGGTGCGCCGGCTTCCTCTGCGGTGCATCCTTCTGACAGCGTGGCAGATCCGCTGCCGCCGCAGCGGGTAGAGCTGCTGGATGACCCCCAGGAATGGCTGGCGTTTGGCCGACCCTGCACCCCCGCAGGCAGCCCCCTGTCAAGTGGCGTTACCGACACTGCCGTGGCCGACGGCGCCGCCACCGCATGGGACTCCCATGTGGTGCTGGAGGGCATGCACTGCGCGGCCTGTGCCCTCACGATCGAAGACGCCCTGCGGGCCGTGCCCGGCGTGTTGCAAGCCGAGGTGAGCGCCGCTACGCGCCGGGCCCGCGTGGTGTGGCAGCCTGGCCGGGTATTGCCGTCGCAGTGGATGGATGCCGTGCGCCACGCGGGTTACCGTGCCATGCCCGCCATGGATGCGTTTGCGCGCGACCAGCGCCTGCGCGAGAGCCGCCGTGCGCTGTGGCGCTGGCTGGTGGCGGGCTTTTGCATGATGCAGGTGATGATGTATGCGTGGCCCGCCTACGTGGCACAGCCGGGCGACCTGTCGGGCGAGATGGAGCAGCTGTTGCGCTGGGCCTCCTGGGTCATCACGCTGCCCATGGTGGTGTTTTCTTGTGGCCCCTTTTTTACCAGCGCGCTGCGCGACATTCGCCTGCGCCGCGTCAGCATGGACCTGCCCGTGGCGTTGGGCATGGCCATCACGTTCGTGGTCAGCACGGCCGGCACTTTTGACCCTGCAGGCATCTTTGGCAAGGAGGTGTACTACGACTCCTTGACCATGTTCGTGTTCTTCCTGCTCACCGGCCGCTGGCTGGAGCTGCGCCTGCGGGATCGCACGGCGGGTGCGCTGGAGGCCGTGATGAACCGCCTGCCCGACAGTGTGGAGCGGCGCGCGGCGGATGGCAGCTTCACCCGCGTGGCCACGCGGCGCATTGTGGTGGGGGACACCATCCGTGTGCTGCCCGGCGAGGCGTTTCCCGCCGATGGACGCATCACGGCAGGCAACACCCACGCCGATGAGGCTTTGCTGACGGGCGAATCCACGCCCGTGGCGCGCCCGGTGGGCAGCAGCGTGACGGCGGGCAGCTACAACCTGCAGGCGCCGGTCGAGGTGCTGGTGGAAGGCACGGGCGGGCAGACCCGCTTTGCGCAAATCGTGGCGCTGATGGAAAGCGCGTCGCTGCAAAAGCCCCGGCTGGCGCAGCTGGCAGACCGCATTGCGAGGCCTTTTCTGGTGGCCGTTTTGCTGGCAGCGGCGCTGGCCGCCGCCTACTGGTGGCCGTCGGACCCCGGGCACGCGCTGATGGTGGCGGTGGCAGTGCTCATCGTCACCTGCCCGTGCGCGTTGTCGCTGGCCACCCCGGTGGCCATGCTCACGGCGGCAGGCACGCTGGCGCGCCACGGCGTGCTGGTGCGCAACCTTCAGGGGCTGGAGGCGCTGGCCCAGGTGGACACCATGGTGTTTGACAAGACCGGTACGCTGACCCGCGACGGCATGGCGCTGCAGGCGGTACACCCTGCGGCCGGTTGCAGTGCACAAGAGGCGCTGGACCTGGCGGCAGCGCTCGCGCGCCAGTCGATGCACCCGGCTTCGCGGGCGTTGGCTGCGGCGGCTTCTGCACAGCCGCTGCCGTTGGGGCGTTGGCAGGTGATGGGCCTGCAAGAGGATGCAGGGCAGGGGCTGACCGCTACGGTGGAGGACGCCACCGGGGCAGTGGCTGCTCGCACGATCCGCCTGGGCTCTGCCCGCCACGCGGGCGTTGCCAACGATGCTGGCGGTGCAGCGCTGCAAGTCGTGCTCTCTGAACAAGCGGCAGATGGATCCCTTAACGAGTTGGCCCGCTTCGACCTGGTGGAGGATCTGCGAGCCGAGGCGTCGGCCGTGCTGCAGGCCTTGCAGCAGGACGGCGTGGCCGTGCAATTGCTGTCGGGCGACCGCCGGGGCGCGGTGCAACGGGTGGCCACGCAGGCGGGCATTGCCCATGCCCAGGGCGAGTGCACTCCGCAGGGCAAGCTGGCAGCGCTGCAGGCACTGCAGTCGCAGGGGCACCACGTAGCCATGGTGGGCGACGGCCTTAATGATGGCCCGGTGCTTGCGGGGGCCCATGTCTCTTTTGCTTTTGGCCGTGCCGTGCCGCTGGCGCAGTCCCGGGCGGACTTTGTGGTGTTGGGCGACAGCCTGGCGCTGGTGCCGCAAACCGTGATGCTGGCCCGCCGCACCCTGCGCGTGGTGCGGCAGAACCTGTGGTGGGCCGCCGCCTACAACGCGCTGTGTGTGCCGCTGGCGGTGCTGGGATGGATGCCTGCCTGGCTGGCCGGGCTGGGCATGGCGCTGAGTTCGCTGCTGGTGGTGCTTAACGCAGCGCGCCTGGCGCGCGACCTGCCTTCCTTGCCAGGCTCGCACAGCGCGCCGTTGCCAACAGCCGCTTTGCCTGCGCGCCCCGACCCCACGGCCGGCGGCATGTCGCAGCCATCCCTTGATCTTTCGAAGACCCCACTGGAGCCTGTCTGATGGACATCCTTTATTTGTTGATTCCTCTGTCCGTGATGCTGGTGCTCCTGATTCTGGGAGGCCTGTGGTGGGCGGTGTACCACGGGCAGTTCGAGAGCGTCGAACAAGAGGGGGAGCGCATTCTCCGAGACGGTTGACTTGTGTCAATGCCCGATAGCCGCGACTGCAACAAACTCTTACTGCAATACAAAGAGGTGCCCGATGGATTTTCCAAAAACAAATGCTGCGCACTACAACGATACGGTAGTGCGGCAGTTCTCTATCCTGGCCGTGGTGGTGGGGGTGGTCGGCATGCTGGTGGGCGTCATCATCGCCGCCCAGTTGGCCTGGCCAGAACTCAACTTTGGCATTCCGTGGCTGAGTTATGGCCGCTTGCGACCTTTGCACACCAATGCGGTGATCTTTGGTTTTGGCGGTAGCGCGCTGTTTGCTACCAGCTACTACGTGGTGCAGCGCACCTGCCAGGTCCGGCTTTTTGCGGGTCCTCTGGCCGCATTCACCTTCTGGGGCTGGGTGCTGGTCATTGCGGCTGCGGTGGTCAGCCTGCCCATGGGCTACACCCAGGGCAAGGAATACGCTGAACTCGAATGGCCCATCGACATCCTGATCACGCTGGTCTGGGTGTCCTATGCCATCGTGTTCTTCGGCACCATTGGAACCCGCAAGGTCAAGCACATCTATGTGGCCAACTGGTTCTTTGGTGCGTTCATCCTGGCTGTGGCGCTGCTGCACCTGGTGAACAGCGCAGCCATCCCTGCGGGCATGATGAAGAGCTACTCGGCCTACGCCGGTGTGCAGGACGCCATGGTGCAATGGTGGTACGGCCACAATGCCGTGGGCTTCTTCCTGACCGCTGGCTTCCTGGGCATGATGTACTACTTCATCCCCAAGCAGGCGGGCCGTCCGGTGTACTCGTATCGCCTGTCGATTGTGCACTTCTGGGCGCTGATCTTCACCTACATGTGGGCCGGCCCACACCACCTGCACTACACCGCGCTGCCTGACTGGACGCAATCGGTAGGCATGGTGTTCTCGCTCATCCTGCTGGCTCCCAGCTGGGGCGGCATGATCAACGGCATCATGACCCTGTCGGGTGCATGGCACAAGCTGCGTGACGATCCCATCCTGCGCTTCCTGATCGTGTCGCTGTCGTTCTACGGCATGTCCACGTTCGAGGGCCCGATGATGTCCATCAAGACCGTCAACGCCCTGAGCCATTACACCGACTGGACCATCGGCCACGTGCACTCCGGCGCCCTGGGCTGGGTGGGCCTGATATCGATGGGTTCGCTGTACTACCTGGTGCCCCGTCTGTTCGGCAAGGACAAGATGCACTCCGTCAAGGCGATCGAGTTGCACTTCTGGATGGCCACCATCGGCATCGTGCTGTACATCGCCGCCATGTGGATTGCCGGCGTGATGCAAGGCCTGATGTGGCGCGCGGTCAACCCCGACGGCACGCTCACCTACACCTTCGTGGAAAGCGTGAAGGCGACCTATCCCTTCTACGTGATCCGCGTGGCCGGTGGTCTGCTGTACCTGGGCGGCATGCTGGTCATGGCCTGGAACGTGTGGCTGACTGCCATCTCGGGCCGTTCGGTCAAGGTGGCCATTCCTGCAGTGAACACGGCCCACGCCTGAGTCCGAAGGAGATCATTCATGTCTAACAACAACACATCTGCTTCGACCGGTTTCACCCATGAAAAGGTGGAGACCAACAACTTTCTGATGATCGTGCTGATCCTGATCGTGATCGCCATTGGCGGTCTGGTCGAGATCGTGCCCCTCTTCTTCCAGAAGTCCACGACCGAGGCGGTCAAGGGTGTCGAGCCATACAACGCCCTGCAGCTGGCAGGCCGCGACATCTACATCCGCGAGGGTTGCTACAACTGCCACTCGCAGATGATCCGCCCCTTCCGCGCCGAGACCCTGCGCTACGGCCACTACTCGGTGGCGGGCGAATTTGTGTATGACCACCCCTTCCAGTGGGGTAGCAAGCGCACGGGTCCCGACCTGCACCGCGTGGGTGGCAAGTACAGCGACGAATGGCATCGCATCCACCTGAACAACCCCCGCGATGTGGTGCCCGAGTCCAACATGCCCGCATACCCCTGGCTTGAAAAGAACCAGGTGGACCCAGCAGTGATGGCGCCCCGCATGAAGGCCCTGCGCACCGTGGGCGTGCCTTACACCGACGAGCAGATCACGGCTGCGGCGGGCGAGGTCAAGGGCAAGACGGAGCAGGATGCGCTCATCGCCTACCTGCAAGTCATGGGCCGTGCGCTCAAGTAAGCAAAGGAGATATCCCATGGACATCACCACCATGCGCATCGTCGCCACCCTGGCATCGATGGCCTGCTTCATTGGCATCTGGGTCTGGGCCTACCGAGGCCGCAACAAGGCCCGGTTCGACGAGGCAGCCCAGCTGCCTTTCGAGACAGATTGACCTTCACCAGAACGAGAACACCCCATGAGTGACTTCACCAGCAATTTCTGGTCGGTCTTTGTGACCACGCTGACCCTGGTCGGCATCATCGCCTGCGGCATCCTGCTTTGGATGGCGGGCCGCAAGAAGGTGGTGGCCACCTCCGACAATACAACTGGCCACGTCTGGGATGAGGACCTGGTCGAGATGAACAACCCCCTGCCGCGCTGGTGGGTGTGGCTGTTCGTCATCACCATCGTCTTTGGCCTGGGCTACCTGGCCGCCTATCCAGGTCTGGGCAGCTTCACCGGCAAGCTCAACTGGACGCAGAAGGGCGAGTACGAAGCCGAAATGGCCAAGGCCAAGACGGAGCTGGAGCCGCTGTACGCACGCTTTGCCTCCATGAAGCCTGAAGACGTTGCCGCAGACCCCCAGGCCCATGCCATTGGCGAGCGTTTGTTCATGAACAACTGCGCACAGTGCCACGGCTCGGATGCGCGCGGCAGCAAGGGCTTTCCGAACCTGACGGACAACGACTGGCTGCACGGCGGCACGCCCGAGAAGATCCGCGAGACGCTGGAGAAGGGCCGCATCGGCAACATGCCTCCCATGGCAGCCGCAGTGGGCTCCCCGGAAGACGTGCGTAACCTGTCGCACTACGTGCTGAGTCTGTCGGGCAGCCCCCATGACTCGCTGCGCGCATCGCTGGGCAAGGCCAAGTTTGCCGCCTGCGCAGCCTGCCACGGCATGGACGGCAAGGGCAACCAGGCGCTGGGCGCGCCTAACCTGACCGATGACATCTGGCTGCATGGCTGGGGCGAGGCCGCCATCACCGCCATGATCAACAACGGCAAGGTCAACCAGATGCCTGCACAGGCTGAAAAGTTGACCGAGGCGCAGATCGGCGTACTCTCTGCCTATGTGTGGGGCCTGTCGAACAAGCAGGTGGCTGCACGCTGACCTGGCTGCCGGGCGGTGCGTGAGACGCACGGCCCGGGTTTCCATTTGAAGGCACCCCTCTTACGCCTTATCTCCGTTCACAAAGCGACACCATGAGCACACCCAGCGAGCCGGCTCGCAAGGTCATCCCGATTACGCCAGTCGCGGCAGATGCGTCTTCTGCGGGCGAGATCATCTCGCTGTACGAAGCGCAAAAGAAGATCTACCCGCGCTCCATCAGCGGCCTGTTTGCGCGCTGGCGCTGGGGCATGGTGTTTCTCACACAGCTGGTGTTTTACGGGTTGCCGTGGTTTGAGTGGGGCCAGCGCCAGATGGTGCTGTTTGACCTGGGGGCTCGCAGGTTCTACATCTTTGGCCTGGTGCTGTATCCGCAGGATTTCATCTACCTCACCGGCCTTCTGATCATTTCGGCGTTGTCGCTGTTCCTGTTCACCGCAGTGGCCGGGCGTCTGTGGTGTGGCTTTGCGTGCCCGCAGACGGTGTACACCGAAATGTTCATGTGGATCGAGCACAAGATCGAAGGCGATCGCAGTGCCCGGCTCCGCCTGGACAACGGCCCCTGGACGTTCGAGAAGATCCGCAAGAAGTTTTTCAAGCAAGTGGTGTGGATCGCGGTGGCCCTGTGGACCGGGTTTACTTTTGTGGGGTACTTCGTCCCCATTCGAGAGCTGGGCAGCGAGCTGCTGGCGTTCCAGGGCAGCTGGCAGATTTTCTGGGTGCTGTTCTACGGTTTTGCCACCTATGGCAATGCGGGCTTCATGCGCGAGCAGGTCTGCAAGTACATGTGCCCTTATGCGCGCTTTCAAAGCGCGATGTTTGATAAAGATACGCTGATCGTTACCTACGACCCTGAACGTGGCGAGCAGCGTGGTCCGCGCAAGAAGAACATCGACTACAAAGCCCAGGGGCTGGGCGATTGCATTGACTGCTCGCTGTGTGTGCAGGTCTGTCCCGTGGGCATCGACATCCGCAAGGGCTTGCAGTACGAATGCATCGGCTGTGGCCTGTGTGTGGACGCCTGCAACACCGTGATGGACAAGATGCAGTACCCGCGTGGGCTCATCCGCTATTCGACCCAGAACGGCGTGGCCAAGCACTGGACCCAGTCGCAGATGTTGCGCCGCGTGCTGCGCCCCCGCGTGCTGATCTACAGCGCTGTGCTGGTCACCCTTTGCGTGGCCATGTTGGCCAGCCTGGTGGTGCGCACGCCGCTGAAGGTGGATGTGGTGCGGGACCGCGCTGCGCTCTCGCGCATCGTGGCAGGTGGCAAGCTGGAGAACATTTACCGGCTGCAGATCATGAATGCCACCGAGGGCGAGCAGCGTTATCGCATCAGTGCGCGGGGCCTGGAGGGGCTCGAAGTGGCTTCCGAGGCTGAAGTGGACATTGGCGCGGCAGAGTCTCGCTGGGTGGCCGTGCGGTTGCAGATTCCTTATGGTTCCGCCACGCCCGGATCGCACGCCGTTCAGTTTGATGTGCAGGCCGTAGGAGCAGCGGCCCATGTCACGGAGAAATCCGTGTTCCTTGTACCGCGCTGAGCGGTATTCCGGTGGGGCCCTTCAGGGCCGCACTTTGACCGATATTGTTGAGGAGTAAAGCACCATGTCTTCAAACCCTGCCATTGCAACCCCGGCGGCAACCGTACCCTGGTGGAAGTTTGGCCATGTGTGGCTGGTGATTGCCGGGCCTCTGATCGTGATCGTGGCGGGCTTTGTGACGCTGTGGCTGGCGATTTCGCGGCCCGACCCCGTGGTGGCGGAGGACTACTACCGCCAAGGCATCGAAATCAACAAGGCACTGGTGGCGCCGGAAAAGAGTCTGGCGCCGGCCCTCAAGGCCCGCAACCATGCGGCCACCCCTGTGCAAGACCAACCACGCTGAAACCCCAGGGTCGCACACCCTGGCGACCCCGGCAGCACCAGGAGACAGAACCTATATGTGGACGCAACGCCTGATGTGGATTGCATGGCCCGCCTTTTTGATGGCGGGTGTGCTGGAGATGCTGGTTTTTGCCATGGTGGACCCCCAGGACCTGCACTGGTTCGGGCAGCCTCTGGCGCTGTCGAGGCAGGGGGTGTACACCCTCGCATTTTTTGTGTTCTGGGCCATCACCATGGCCACCAGCGCATTGACCACGCTACTGTCCATGTCCCCGTTTGAGGTCAACCGCTGTCCCGTGCCCGACGGGGAGCGCCCTGACGATTGCCGCAAGACATCGTCGTCTTGCTCCTGAGCCTTTTTCGCCGGTTCATGCGGACATGCGCTGCATGCCGTTTTAAAAGGGACCGGCGGACTTTGGTACGGCCCCGACTCTCAGCCGACGAGGGGCCGTAATCAGTGGCAGGTCTGCTGGCTGTTCACAATGCGTCGCAGGGCATCGGTGTCGAGGATGCGCACATGGCGCTGTTTGACTTCCACGATGCCTTCTTCCACAAACTTGGAGAAGGTGCGGCTCACTGTTTCAAGTTTGAGGCCCAGGTAGCTTCCGATCTCTTCGCGCGTCATGCGCAGCACCAGTTCTGATTGCGAGAAACCCCGTGCATGCAGGCGCTGCACCAGGTTGAGCAAGAAGGCCGCCAGGCGCTCCTCGGCACGCATGCTGCCCAGCAGCAGCATCACACCATGTTCGCGCACGATCTCGCGGCTCATGATCTTGTGCACGTGGTGCTGCAGGGCCGTGACTTCGCGGGAGAGTTCTTCGATGCGGTCGAAAGGCATGACGCAGACCTCGGCATCTTCCAGGGCCACTGCGTCACAGGTGTGGTGGTCATTCACGATGCCGTCCAGCCCGATGATCTCGCCCGCCATCTGGAAGCCCGTGACCTGGTCGCGACCGTCTTCGGTGGCTACACAGGTCTTGAAAAAACCGGTGCGGATGGCATACAGGGACGTGAAGGACTCGCCATTGCGAAACAGCGTGCCGCCGCGCTTGACCTTGCGGCGGACAGCAACGACCTCGTCAATGCGCTGCAGTTGCTCTTCGTTCAAGCCCACGGGCATGCACAGCTCGCGAAGGTTGCAGTTGGAGCAGGCGACTTTGATGGTGAGCGGGTTCATAGACACATGGGCTTGGGTTAGCGGTCAAGCATATCGCGCTTGCCGTACACGAACCTGAATACAGAGCGCGGGCAAGCGGCTGACCTTCATCAAATTGTCGCTGTATCGCTTGCGGGTTCACTTGATGCAGGTCAAGGACATGTCCCAGAGCCTACGGCACAGTCAAGGTGTACGCAAGGAAATTTCCCCATGACTGCTGTTTCGCCAGACCTTCTGCGCCGCTTTGACGTGCCAGGGCCCCGCTATACATCCTATCCAACGGCCGACCGTTTCGTGGAGGCGTTTGGTCAGGAAGACTATGTGCTGGCGCTGCAACAGCGCCGCTCGGGCACGCTGGCCAAGGCCATGCCGCTGTCCCTGTACGTGCACATCCCGTTTTGCGAATCCCTGTGTTACTACTGCGCCTGCAACAAGATCATCACCAAGCACCATGACCGCGCCGAGGTCTACTTGCGCTACCTGAGCCGCGAGATCGACCTGCACACCGCGCACTGTGGCGTAGGACAGGTGGTGAGTCAACTGCACCTGGGGGGAGGCACACCCACCTTCCTCTCCGATTCGGGCCTGAGAGAGCTGATGGCCATGCTCAAGCGCAGCTTCACGCTCGCGCCTGGGGGGGAATACTCGATCGAGGTGGACCCCCGCACCGTTAATGCAGAGCGTCTTGCACTGTTGGCTGAGCTGGGTTTTAACCGGCTGAGTTTTGGCGTACAGGACTTTGATGCCGAAGTGCAGAAGGCTGTGCACCGCATCCAGCCTGCCGAGCAGGTGTTTGCGCTGGTCGAATCTGCGCGTTCGTTGGGCTTTGACTCGGTGAATGTGGATTTGATCTACGGCCTGCCGCGCCAGACGCCCGAGTCTTTTGACCGCACGCTGGCCCAGGTGGCACAACTGCGGCCTGACCGCATCGCGCTGTATGCCTACGCGCACCTGCCAGAGCGTTTCAAGCCACAGCGCCGCATCATCTCTGCGGAGTTGCCCACGGGCGCGAGCAAGCTTTCCATGTTGTCGCGCTCGCTCGATGCCTTCATGGATGCTGGATACGTGTACGTGGGCATGGACCACTTTGCGCTGCCCACCGACGCCCTGGCCGTGGCCAAGCGCCAGGGGCGCCTGCACCGCAACTTCCAGGGCTATAGCACGCAGCCGGACTGCGATTTGATCGGCTTGGGCGTATCGGCCATTGGCCGTGTGGGGGCAACCTACAGCCAGAACTCCAAGACGCTGGATGAGTACTACGACTTCCTGGACCAAGGGCGGTTGCCCGTAGTGCGCGGGTTGGCGCTCACGCGCGACGACCTGGTACGCCGTGCGGCCATCATGGCCCTGATGTGCCAAGGGGAACTGCTGTTCGAGCCGATGGAGCAGGCGTGGCTGATCGACTTCCGTCAGTATTTCGCGGCGGAGTTGGCCCAATTGGAGGGCATGCAGGAGCAAGGGCTGGTGCGCGTTGGGCCTGAGGGCATTGAAGTGACCGCGACCGGTTGGTTCTTCGTGCGGGGCATCGCCATGGTTTTTGACCGCTATCTGCAGGCAGACCGCAACCGCGCCCGGTTTTCGCGCATCATCTGATACCTATGCTTGCCACGGTCGGCTGGACTGCTTTGCTCATGGGACTCGCTGGCGGGTCCCACTGCCTGGCCATGTGCTCCGCGCCTTGCGGAGCACTCGTGGGGCAGGGCGGCGCGCCACCGGCGGAGGACAGTGCTGAGCAGGTGGTGCGCTGGGCGCCGCGTGGCGGTGCGCTCCAGCGTACCGTGGCCTTTCATTTGGGGCGCCTGGTGGGATATGCCAGTGCCGGTGCATTGGCGGCCTTGGCCATGGACAGTCTGGCATGGCTGACCCAGCAGACCACCGCGTTGCGTCCCGCCTGGACGCTGATGCACGTGGCAGTCATGGCCTGGGGGCTCATGATGATGGTGCAGTCCCGGCAGCCTGCCTGGGTGGAGCAGGCGGGCCGCTCCGTATGGGCGCGTGTTCGACCGCTGGTCGGGGCGCCAGGCGGCGTGATGGCGGCCGGGGTTCTGTGGGCCCTGATGCCTTGCGGGTTGCTCTACTCGGCCCTGTTGGTCGCGGCGCTCAGTGGAGGGGCGCTGGAGGGGGCCCTGACCATGGCCCTGTTTGCCGTGGGCAGCGGGGTCTGGCTGGTGGGTGGCCCCTGGGCTTGGAGCAGCCTTCGCAACCGCCTGAATCTCGCACGGGCTCAGTGGGGCACGAGGGCCGCAGGCGCCATGCTGTGCGCGGTCGCTGCCTGGGCGTTGTGGATGGATCTCATTTACAAGCCATCGCTCTGGTGCCGCTGAGCGGGCGGCGCTGATTTGTCCTGTCACCGCCAATCGCCCGCTGGTTCCAAGCGGGGCGATGCCTCAGCCCAAGGTATTGCGGTGCTCCAGTCAGGCCCGATTTCTGCCAAGTGTTGCCGGATCGCCGCGCGGTCTGCCGGTTCTTCGCCACGTCACTGGAACTGGTGATAATCTGCGTAACTATTGGTGGCATTGATGTCGCCATGTATCGTGCGCCTGACGTGAACTCATCCATCCTCATCGACATCAGCCAATTGCGTGTCGGCATGTACATCCAGCTCGACGTGGGCTGGATGCACCATCCGTTCCCGACCAGCAGTTTCCGGGTGGCGTCGTCGGAACAGATCGCCACCTTGCGCGAGCTGGGGTTGACCGAGGTACGTTACGTCCCCAAAAAGAGCGATCCAGAACTGCAGGAGCTGGTGCCTGCTGCCTGGAGCGTGCCCGAGATGACAGCCCCACCGCCCAACGGCCTGGATGCGCCCGGGCCTGGGACGGCCACTGTCGTAGACCCCGAGGCACAGCGTCGCCGTGAGCTGCTGGAAGCACAAAACCGGGCCTTGGCCGCCTGCAATCAGCGTTTCTCAGAAGCCACCCGTCAGTACCAGTCCATGGAGCGCACGGTTTCCGAGCACCCGGACCAGGCCAGGGCCAAGGGCGAGGCGCTGGTCTCTGGATGCGTGACCGAACTGCTGGAAAACGGCGACTCCGTCATCCGGCTGCTGTCCGAGGGCGTGGGCGAGCGCAACGGATTGCATCCGATCAATGTGATGGTGATTTCGTTGCTGCTGGGGCGGTCCCTGGGCATGAAGAGCGAGGAACTGCACGATCTGGGTGTGGCCGCATTGATCCACGACATTGGCAAGCTCAAGCTGCCGCCCAATCTGCGCCAGCCCACCCCTTCCATGATCCCCATGGAGCGGACACGCTACGAGACCCACGTGGCGGAATCCGTTGCCCTGGCCAAACGCATGGGGTTTGCCGATGCAGTGCTCACGGCCGTGGCGCGGCACCACGAAATGTGTGACGGCAGTGGTTTTCCCCAGCGCCTGAAGGGGCCCGATCTGGGGCGCATGAGCCAGGTCCTGGCGCTGGTCAACCAGTACGACCGCATGTGCAACCCGGCCATGGGAGTAACGGCGCTGACGCCCCACGAGGCGCTCTCCGTCATCTTTGCCCAGCTCAAGGCCCGTTTTGATTCGGTGGTCCTGGGGGCTTTCATTCGCATGATGGGGGTCTACCCGCCCGGCTCCATCGTGCAATTGGTCAATGACCGGTATGCCATCGTGGCCTCGGTCAACTCGTCGCGGCCGTTGCGGCCCAAGGTCATCGTGCACGACCCACGGGTGCCCAAGGAAGAGGCGCCGATCCTGGATCTGGAAACTGTCCCTGAACTGGGCATACGGCGCAGCCTCAAGCCCGCACAACTGCCGCGTGACGCGCTGGACTACCTGTCTCCCCGGCAGCGGATCTGTTACTTTTTTGAGCGAGCGGTCAGTCCCGGCCCTGACGAGGCTGCGGCGTGAACGATCTCCAATCGCTCGGGTGGCTGGATGGCCTGCAGGAGGCCGTGTGGCTCCTGGATGAGGCCAGCCAACACATCCTGCAAGCCAACGCATGCGCCGCGCGCCTCACCGGGTTGTCTGCCGCCGCCATGCGAGGGCGGTCTGTGCTGGACTTGGCCAGCACGCCCCAGGAGCTGGCGTTCTGGTCGGAGCCAGTCGATGTGATTGCGCAGGGCGTGACTGCCCATACCAGTTTGCTGCGTGCTGATGGCAGCTTGGTGCCGGTGCAACGTTGTGTCCGGCGTGTGCCTTGGGGGGAGGGTGGTAGTACGGTGCTGCTGCTGACCATGCTGGACCGCAGCCTCCAGGAGACCACTGAGCGTGAACTGGAGACACTGTTGTCCGAGCTGCGTGCCACGCTGGATTCTGCCGCTGATGGCATGCTGGTGTGTGGACTGGATCGCCGTGTGCGCGCATTCAACCAGCGTCTGGCCCAGCTGTGGAACCTGCCGCGCCAGTTGCTGGTGGAGCGCGACGATGCGGCGGTGTACGCCTTCATGGCGGACCAGGTGTCGGACCCCCGCTTCTATGCCGAGCGCCTGGCAGCCATCGACCGCGAACCCATGCAGGAGAGCACCGACATTGTCGAGCTGCGCAACGGCGTGGTGCTGGAGATGCGCACGGTGCCGCAGTTCAGTCAGGGCCGCGCAGTGGGGCGTGTGTATTCGTTCCGGGACATCACCCGGCAGACCGAGACGCAGGCCAGCCTTCGTTTGGCCGCGCGCGTGTTTGAGTCCAGCCTGGATGCGATCTTCATCGCCGACAGCCAGCACCGCATCATGCGGATGAACCCCGGGTGTGAGCGGCTGGTCGGTCCCACGGCCAAGGGTTTTGAAGGCTGTGTGGCGGCCTCGCTGTTTGGAGGAGGCTCGGATGCCTCCTTCATGGAGCAGGTGCTGCAGGGCTGGGCCAAGGATGGCTTCTGGGAGGGCGAGTTGTGGCTGCCCCGTGACAACGGCGCTTACTGCGCGGTGCAGCTGTCGTGGGTGGCCTTGCGCGATGATGAAGGGCGGCTGGTGCAGAGCATCGGCTTCATGCGCGACCTGACACTGCAGCACGCCGCGCAAAAACGCATTGAAGAGCTGGCCTACAGCGACGCACTGACGGGTCTTCCCAACCGCCTGCTGCTCTCGCAGCGCGTGGATACCGCCATCCAAGGGGCGCGCCAGAGCGACACCGGCTTCGCGATCCTGTTCCTGGACATGGACCGCTTCAAGATCATCAATGACTCCCTGGGGCACCCTTTTGGAGACCGGGTGCTGCAGTTGGTGGCTGAACGCCTGCAGACCTGCTTGCGGCAAACCGACATGCTGTGCCGTCTCGGCGGGGATGAATTTGTCATCTACCTGCATGGGGGTGATGCATCGGTGGCCGAAAGTGTGGCGCGCCGGATTCTGGACGACATGCTCAAGCCCTTCATGCTCGACAGCATGGGCTTCTCGATCCAGTGCAGTATCGGCATTGCGCTGTACCCGCAGGATGGCGCTACGTTGGACGACCTGATCAAGCAGTCCGACACCGCGATGTACCGGGTCAAGGAGCGTGGGCGCGGCAGCTACGGCTTTTACCAGCCGCAGATGAACGCCAACCTGCTCGCGCGCATGCAGATGGAGCATGCGATGCGCCAGGCGCTGGGTCTGCAGCGCATGGCCGTGCACTACCAGCCCCAGGTCAATATGGCGACCGGGCGCATCACCGGGGCCGAGGCGCTGCTGCGCTGGACGGACCCCGAGTTTGGCGCGGTATCCCCTGCGGTGTTCATTCCGCTGGCGGAAGAATCGGGCTACATCGTGACCTTGGGCGCCTGGGTGATGGAGCAGGCGGTGCGCGAGGCCGCACTCTGGATGCACAGCGGCTCGCCGATCATGATTTCCGTGAACGTATCAGCGCTGGAGTTTCGTCAGCCCGACTTTGTGGACCGCATCACGCGCCTGCTGGCGGTGCACCAGCTGCCCCCCACCTTGCTGGAACTGGAGCTGACAGAAACCATCCTGCTGCAGGACGCACAGGAGATGGAGCAGCGTCTGCGCGTTTTGGCGGACCTGGGCATTGGTCTGGCGATCGACGATTTCGGCACCGGCTACTCGAGCCTGGCCTATTTGAAAAAACTCCCCATCCACAAGCTCAAGATCGACCAGTCTTTTGTGCGTGGCCTGCCCGACGACGATGGCGACCGGGCCATTGTCAGCGCCATCATCAGCATGGGCCGTGCCATGCACATCGAAGTGGTGGCTGAAGGGGTGGAGACTGAAACCCAGCAGGCGGTGCTGCAGCAGATGCAGTGCGAGCACTACCAGGGCTTTTTGTGCGCGCCCGGGCTGCCGGCCGACCAGTTCCGTGCTCTGCTGAGCAAGCACTTGCCGCTCAAGGCCCAGGGGCGCCACCGGCCTTTGAACACCTGACACCGAGCGCTCAGATGTTGCAACGCGGCGGACTGCAAAGAGTCCGCCTCTGTGTCGGCCTCAGGCGGCCGAAACGCCTTTCCACAGCATGTAAGCCGCCAGGCCAAACAGCAGCGACGCAAACACGCGCTTGAGTTGCTTGACGGGCAGGTTGTGGGCTGCTTTGGCGCCTAGCGGGGCCGTCAGCACGCTGCAGCTCGCAATCACGCCCAGTGCTGGCAGCCAGATGTAGCCCAGGGAGGCTGGAGGCAAGCCGCTCACGTTCTGTCCGCCAATGGCGTAGCCGATCACGTTGGCGAGTGCGATGGGGAACCCCAGCGCGGCGCTGGTGGCCACTGCGTTGTGGATGGGCACATTGCACCAGGTCATGAAGGGCACGCTGACAAAGCCGCCGCCCGCGCCGACCAGGCCCGACAGAAATCCGATCACGCCGCCCGCCGCCACTTGGCCCGCGCCACCCGGCATCTGGCGTGTGGGCGCAGGCTTCTTGTCCAGAAACATCTGCGTGGCCGAGAAGCTCACAAACAGTGCGAAGAAGATTGCCAGAAACGAGCCCTTGAGCAGCGCAAACACACCCAGGCTGGCGATGAACCCGCCCAGCACGATGCCAGGCGCCAGGTGCGTGACGATGTCCCACCGCACTGCACCGCGCCGGTGGTGGGCGCGCACGCTGGAGATGGAGGTGAACATGATGGTGGCCATGGAGGTGGCAATTGCCATCTTCACCGCCAAGTCGGGCGACACCTGACGCGTGCCCAGGATGTAGGTCAGGAACGGCACCAGCAGCATGCCCCCGCCGATGCCCAGGAGTCCCGCCAGAAAGCCTGTGGCCAGGCCGAGCACACCGAGTTCAACAATCAGCAGGGGATCGAGCATGGCGGGATGTCAGTCAAGAAAGAACAACAGAGCACGCGGGGAGCCGCGAGAAAATGCCCTGTCAAGGACGCAGCAGCTTGTGCTTGCAATGACAGGGCATGGGGAAGAGGGTGTCTGCGAATGCCACCGAACTCTCATCCTGAACCGGGGGTTCAGGTGGGCGAGGGCAGCCTGGCGTTGGGTTCATCTGACGCGAGATGATCACGCTCACCGGACGATGTACCAAGCCCGAGCTCAATGAGCATTGGTTCAAGGAAATATAAAGCCCGACAGCTTCGCAGACCCGTCCATTGTAGGTGCTGCCAGCGGGCGCTGTGCGCTCGGGGGCATGTAAAGCCCGCAAGCGGCTGTGACGAACGGGTGGGAGGACGGGTGTATCTCAGCACACCCACAGCACGCAGGGGCTAGAGCAAGCGCCCGTCATCGCCCAAAGCGTCGTCCAGGCGCTGAACCAGGCTTTGCAGGCGCTGCTGGTCGGTATCTGGCAACAGGCTTTCCTGGTGTCCCGCCATGGGGGCGCCGGGGCTGGGGCTTGCGGGCGGCGTGGCCACTGGGTGGGTTGCGGCCGCAAGGTCTGCCGCTTCGCGGTCGGCGATCTCGAAAGCCAGGTTCAGGGCCGCCAGCACGGCGATGCGCTCGCGTGCCCGGACCTTGCCTGCATCGCGGATGCGCGTCATGGCGGTGTCCACGCGTTCCACGGCGTCGAGCAGGCGGCTTTCGTGGCCCTCGGGGCAGGACAGCAGATAGCTTTGCTGAAGGATCTGCACCTCGATTTGCTTCATTCGGCTTCTTTCGTGAGCGGCGCGGCAGCGGGCAGGCGTTCGAGCAGGGCATCCACCCGCGCGCGTGCGGCGCTCAAGCGGGACTTGAGCGAATCGCGCTCCTGCGTCAGTGCCGCAACTTGATCAGCCAACAGGGCATTGGTGCGCTGCAACTCTGCATGTCGCAGCAGCAGGCGTTCCACGCGCTCGGCTATCTGGTCGGTGGGGGACGGTATTGCCATACAGCCTCGGATTGTAGGCTGTGTGGCACCGAGCGGACCCTGGCCCCGGTCTGCGGTGGTGTGCCACACGCAACACAGAACAGATCACAGTGCATCACTGGCCGCGCGGGTGCCCTGATGGGTTGTTTGCCTGTTCTGCCGCAAAAAGGACGCTTGTAAACGGTCGTAAAATCCTGTTGTTGGTGCTCGCGGCGTGGTTCACATGCCGCAGTTCAACGGGAAGCAGGGAGGCGCCGTACCACCGGTACCCGCCCAGCCTGCGCTGCCCCCGCAACGGTCAGCGGACGAATCGCCCGATTCTCTCTCCATCCATAAGCCACTGGGTGCCTTGAACAAGCGCCTGGGAAGGCATTGGGGGGGTGTTCCGCCAGCCCGGATACCGGCCAACACGGTGGCTGCGTGCGTCCTTTTTTTGGCGCTGCGCGGCTGTATCACCCACACGCTGGCGGGAGGCCGGCCCGGGTTGTTTGTTGACCTTGATCCCCATGAAAATCCGTACCCTTCGTGCGCGCCCTGCGGCGTCGTTGTGCCTGCCCGCCCCACGCCTGGCACTGCTGTCACTGTTGGCTGGCAGCGCCTGCGGCGCTTTCGCACAGACCGCTCCGGCCTCCGGCGAGCTGTTGGCGCAAAACCTGCGCGCACCGTCGTTGTCTGAAACCGTGGTGGCCGCCACGCGCACGCCGCAGCCGCTGGCCGACCTGGTGGCGGACATCTCCATCGTGGACCGCGAAACCATCGAAACCAGTGGCGCTACCGGTCTGGCGGACCTGCTGGCCCGTCTGCCTGGTGTGGAGTTCTCGCGCAATGGCGGCCCCGGGACCACGACCGGTGTGTTCCTGCGTGGCGCGGAGTCGCGCTTCACTGCGGTGTACATCGACGGGGTGCGCATCGACTCGCAGTCCACCGGCGGCGCACCCTGGGAGAGCATTCCGCTCGGCCTCATCGACCGCATCGAAGTGCTGCGTGGCCCGGCGGGCGCCGTGTATGGCTCGGACGCCTTGGGGGGCGTGGTGCAGATCTTCACCAAGCGCGGTGAGAACGGTACGGCGCCTTACGTGGGCATCGGCGTGGGCAGCCACAACACCACCAAGGTGGAAGCCGGGATCAGCGGTGCCAGCGGCACGCTGGACTACGCCCTGGGGCTGGCGCGTGATGACAGCAAGGGCTTCAATGCGCGCCCTGTTGCCGGGCAGAACCCGGACCGCGACGGCTACCGCTCCACGGCGGGCCATGCGCGGGTCGGCTTGCAGGTCAACGCCGTGCACCGCCTCGAAGGCACGCTGATGGTCAACGACACCAACAGCGGCTACGACAGCGGCCTGGGCAAGGACGACCGCAACCTGCACACCCTGCACGCGCTGGGCCTCAACTGGACAGCCCAGTGGAACAGCGCCTACAAAACGCGTTTTTCCATCACCGACTCGCGCGATGAATACGAAACCCGCCCCTCGCCGTATCTGAGCGAAACACGCCTGCGCGGCTACCTGTTCCAGAACGAATGGCGCCAGGGCGCGCATCTGGTGACGGCCGCGCTGGAGCGCCGCGAGGACCGCCTGGAGAACCAACCCATCGACGCCAAGCGCTCGCAAGATGCGCTGGCGCTGGGCTACGGCTACAACGCCGCGGGCCACACCGTGCAGCTCAACCTGCGCCACGACTCCGACAGCGAGTTTGGCGGCAAGGGTACCGGCAGCGTGGCCTATGGCTATGCGATCACCCCGCAGTGGCGTGCCACGGCGTCGGTGGGAACGGCCTTCCGTGCACCCACGCTGTACCACCGCTTCAGCGAATACGGCGTGGCCACGCTGCGCCCCGAAAGCAGCCGCAATGCCGAAATGGCGCTGCGCTATGCCCAAGGCAACAGCACCTTCTCGGCCACGCTGTTCCGCAACCGCGTGAGCAACCTGATCTCCTTTGGCGGTGCGGGCACTTGTGCCTCCAGCTTTGGTTGCTATGCCAACACGGCCCGCGCCGAATACAAGGGCGTGACGTTTGCGGGCTCGCACCGTGTAGGCGACGTGCAGTTGCACGGCTCCATCGACCTGCAGCGCCCGCGCGACCTGGACACCGGCAAGCAACTGGCACGCCGCGCCAAGCAGCACGCCACCTTTGGCGCCGACACGCGCTTGGCAGGCTGGACCGTCGGCGCCGAAGTGCAGGCGTCGGGCCGCCGCTTCGACACCGTGGCCAATACCACCGTGCTGGGCGGCTACACGCTGGTCAACCTGTACGCCAGTACGCGCATTGGGCGCGACTACACGCTGCTGGCCCGCATTGACAACCTGGCCGACAAAGACTACCAACTGGCCCGCACCTATGCCACCGCTGGCCGCACGGTCTATGTCGGTGTGAAGTGGGCACCTCAGTGAAGCCCCCCCTGAGGCGCTGCGCGGCTTCCCCCCGCAGGGGGGACGCCACCCGTGGCCTGGCGGAGCCAGCTCCACGGTGGCACTGGCGTTGGGCGTGCCAGTGTCATCAACCGCTGGGTGAATGTCGCGCTGGGGGCGGTGTATGACACGCTGTGCAGCGCTGCTGATTGCGGCTCCGGCCTCCGGGCAGGGCAAGACCACCGTCACTGCCGCCCTGGCACGCCTGCATGCGCGCCAGGGGCGGCGTGTGCGGGTGTTCAAGTGCGGGCCGGACTTTCTGGACCCGCACTGGCATCAGCTGGCCAGCGGCGCACCCGTGCACCAGCTCGACCTGTGGATGAACGGCGAGGCCGACTGCGCGCAGCGCCTGCACGATGCTGCGCGTGATTCGGACCTGATCCTCATCGAAGGCGTGATGGGCTTGTTTGATGGTGACCCCAGCGCGGCCGACCTGGCCCGGCACTTTGGCGTGCCGGTGCTGGCGGTGGTCGATGCCTCGGCCATGGCGGGCACGTTTGGCGCGTTGGCCTATGGCCTGCGCCACTACCGGCCGGGCTTGCCCTGGGCCGGTGTGCTAGCCAACCGCGTGGGCAGCGCGCGCCATGCCGACATGCTGCGGGACGGCCTGCACGATGCCGATGACTGGATGGGCGCGCTGATGCGGGTGCAGCCCGGCAACGCTCCGACAACCGGCAAGGCCGGTGCCGCACTGCTGCCCGAACGCCACCTGGGTCTGGTGGCCGCACACGAGCTGGACGACAGCCAACAGCGGCTGGATGCTGCGGCCGACGCGCTGGCCGCCACGCCGCTGGGCCAGATGACGGTGGAAGACCTGCAGGGCTGGGCCGTGGACTTCCCGGCGCCTGCATCCCCGGTTGCCGTGCCTGCGCTGCTTGCGGGCCGCACGGTGGCTGTGGGGCGCGATGCGGCCTTCTGCTTCATCTACGCCGCCAACGTGCAGTGCCTGGAACAGATGGGCGCGCGCGTGGTGTTCTTCTCGCCGCTGCACGATGCCGCATTGCCCGATTGCGACGCCGTGTGGCTGCCCGGCGGCTACCCTGAGCTACACACCGCGCAGATCGCTGCCAACACCGGCATGTTGACCAGCCTGCGCGCCCATGTGGCGGCGGGCAAGCCGCTGTGGGCCGAGTGCGGCGGCATGATGGCGCTGTTTGAATCCATCACCCTCGCGGACGGCAGCGCGGCCCCGCTCTGGGGCCTGCTGCCCGGCCGCGTGACCATGCAAAAGCGCTTGGCAGCGCTGGGACCGCAGCACCTGACGGTGGCCGGGCACACGCTGCGCGGCCACACCTTTCACTATTCGACCAGCGACAGCAGCGCCCCCGTGGTGGCCCGCACGGCGCGCCCCCACGAGGCTGTGGCGCCCGACGCGGGCGAAGCGCTGTACCAGCAGGGCAGCATCTACGCCAGCTACTTCCACGCGTGGTTCCCGTCCAGCCCCGAGGCGGTTGCGCACCTGCTGGGCGGTGGGGGCCACGCATGACTTCGGCACTGCATTCGATCACCAACGAGTTGATCCTGGGCGGCCAGAAGAGTGGCAAATCCCGCCGCGCCGAACTGCTGGCGCGCGACTGGCTGGCGCAGTCTGCCGACCACCGCGCCGTGCTGATCGCCACCGGGCAAGCCTGGGACGACGAGATGCGCGAGCGCATCGCCCGCCACCAGCGCGACCGCGCCGAGCGCGTGCCCGGTTTGCAGACGGTGGAAGAGCCTCGGGACGTGGCCGCGGCCCTCACGCGGCTGAGCACGCCGCACACCCTGGTGGTGCTGGACTGCCTCACGCTGTGGCTGACCCAGTGGACCATGCCGCTGGGGTTCGAAACCATGAATTCAGAGCAAAAACAGGCGCAAGCGCTAGATTGGCATGCCCAAGCTACTATGTTTTTTGAAGCGATTCGGCAATCCCCCGGGCCCGTTGTTCTGGTGGGCAACGAAATAGGCCTGGGGGTCATCCCGATGGGGCGCGAGGTGCGCGCCTTTGTCGATGCGCTGGGCATGCTCAACCAGCAGGTGGCGCAGGTGTGTCCACGGGTCACGTTGATGGCTGCCGGTCTGCCTCTCACTTTGAAAGAACCCTGCTGATGAAACCAACCCCCGTGCGCCGCATCCTGTGGGTCATCGCCATTCTGGTGCTGCTGGGCCTGCTGATGGCCGGCCTCGCGCGTGCGCAGCCGGTGCACATCAAGGACGACAAGGGCCGCGAAGTCTCGCTTCCCCGTCCCCCGCAGCGCATCGTGAGCCTGCTGCCTTCGCTGACCGAAAGCGTGTGCGAACTGGAGCAATGCCACCGGTTGGTGGGTGTGGACCGCTACTCCAACTGGCCCGAGGCCGTGATTGCCAAGCTGCCCAAGGTGGGGGGCGGGCTGGACCCGAGCATCGAGGCCGTCGTGGCACTCAAGCCCGACGTGGTGCTGATGTCCGTCAGCTCGCGCGCCAGTGACCGGCTGGAGGCGCTGGGCCTCACGGTGGTGCAGCTCGAGCCCAAGACGCATGCCGACGTGCGCCGCGTGCTGGGCACTGTCAGCGACCTGCTGGGCGTGCCTCGCGCGCAAGGATCCGACCGCCTCTGGCGTGTGATCGACGCGGGCGTGCAGGCGGCTGCACAGTCCCTGCCGCCCAAGGCCAAAAATGTGCGTGTGTACTTCGAGGTGAGCCGTGGGCCCTATGCCGCGGGCGAGGCGTCGTTCATTGGCGAATCGCTCACCCGGCTGGGCGTGCGCAACGTGGTGCCGGCGTCGCTGGGGCCGTTTCCGCGCCTGAACCCAGAGTTCGTGGTGCGCGCCAACCCCGACATCATCATGATCGGCAACCGCAGCATGCAGGCCATGGTGCCGTACCCCGGCTGGGCTTCCATGCGTGCCATCCGCGAGAACCGGCTGTGCGTGTTTGGCCCCGGCGATTCCGATGTGGTGGTGCGCCCTGGGCCGCGCATGGCCGAGGCGGCCCGCATCATGGCGCGGTGTCTGGTGGACAAAGCGTCATGACCAGCATTCCGATCGACTTGCCCACGGGTTCCGCCAGCCGCCGCGCCGCATGGTGTGCCGCCTGGCTGTTGCTCGCCAGCGCGTTGCTGGCGGTGTGTGGCGCCAGCGTGGGCAGCACGGGCTTTGACAGCGTGCTGCGCATGCACGGTGACCCTGTGGCCTGGCAGATCGTGTGGGACATCCGCCTGCCGCGCACGGCGGGTGCGTGGCTGGCGGGGGCGCTGCTGGGCCTGTCGGGCGCGGTGGCGCAGGGTTTGTTTCGCAACCCGCTGGCCGACCCGTACCTGCTGGGCAGCGCCTCGGGCGCAGCGCTGGGCGGGGCTGTCGCCATGGCGCTCTTCGGGGTGTCGCCGGTGGCGGCGCAGTGGATGGCCCGCATCGGCATCACGGGCATGGCATTTTTGGGCGCGGCGGGGGCGGTGGTGCTCACGCTGCTGCTCGCCAAGGGCGTGCAGCACACGCTGCGCTTGTTGCTGGCGGGGGTGATTGTGGGCGTGGTGCTGGGCGCGCTGCGTGACCTGGTGGAACTGGCCTCGCCCGACATCCTGCAGGCCATGCAGGCCTTCACGCTGGGCAGCACGGCTTTTGTGGGCTGGGCGGCCTGCTTGCTCATGGCCGTGGCCTGGGCGCTGTGCTCGGTGGTTGCCTGGATGCTGGCACGTGCGCTGGACGGCCTCACGCTGGGCGAGGCCACGGCCGCCAGCCTGGGCCTGCCGCTCATGCCCATGCGTGTCGGGCTGGTGGCTGTCATGGCGCTGGCCACGGGCACGGCGGTGGCGCAGACGGGGCTCATCGCCTTTGTGGGGCTGGCGGCCCCGCACCTGGTGCGTTCCATCGTGCGCGTGACACACGAACGGCACATCGTGCTCTCCAGCCTGATGGGCGCGGTGCTGCTCATGGCGGCCGACATCCTGGCGCGCTGGCTGCTGGCGCCGCAGGAGCTGCCCGTGGGCGTGCTCACGGCGGCCCTGGGCGGCACCTATCTGCTGTGGCTCATGCACCGGCGCACCTCGCAGGGGGGCGCACTATGAAATCAATAGCTATCAGTGCAAATGGGATAAGCGCCAGCATCGGGAATCGCTCGATATTGCAGGGCATTGACCTGCAATTGCCCGCCGGGCGCTGGACCAGCATCGTCGGCCCCAACGGCGCGGGCAAGTCCACCCTGCTCAAGGTGCTGGCGGGCCTGCTGCCGCGTGTGGCAGTGCAGGGCGACGTGTTGTTGCTCGGCCGCCCGCTGGTGCAGATTCCTGCGCGCGAACGCGCCCGCCAGCTCGCCTGGCTGGGGCAGAACGAAGGCTCGGCCGACGACCTGACCAGTTATGACGTGGCCATGCTCGGCCGGCTGCCGCACCAGGCCTGGCTGGCACCGCCGGGTGCGGCCGACCACGCAGCGGTGGAGCAGGCGCTGCGCACCACGCAGGCCTGGGACTGGCGCCACCGCCCGCTATCGCAGCTGTCGGGCGGCGAACGGCAGCGCGTGCTGCTGGCCCGCGCCCTGGCCGTGCAGGCGCAGGTGCTGCTGATGGACGAGCCCCTGGCCAACCTCGACCCGCCGCACCAGACCGACTGGCTGCACACCATGCGTGCGCTGGTCGATGCGGGGGGCACGGTGGTCAGCGTGCTGCACGAGGTGTCGCTGGCACTGCAATCCGACGACATGGTGGTGATGGCACAGGGCCGCGTGCTGCACCAGGGCGCCTGCGATGCACCCGCCACGCACGCTGCGCTGGAGAGCGTGTTTGACCACCGCATCCACGTGCGGCATCTGGATGGCATGTGGATGGCGCTGCCATCGATGCAGCGCAAGCACAGCCAATGAAACAACACATGGATTGAGGGAGTGGAAGCATGAACATCGAATCGGGTTTTTCGCAGGTCGCGCAGTCGTTGCTCTGGCCGGTGCTGGTGCTGGTGGGGCTGGCGTTTGTCTACGCGCTGTGGTCGGGCGGCGCCACGCTCATGGAGGCGTGGCAACGCTGGCGCCAGCCGCAGTACCGTTCGCTGCGCGTGGCTCCGGGTTTGTCGATGGAAGAGCTGGAGCTGCAACTGGTGCGCCAGGTGGAGCCCGTGCGCCTGCTCAGCCGCCTGTCGCCCATGCTGGGGCTGATCGCCACGATGATCCCACTCGGCCCCGCGCTGCAGAGCGTCGCGGCGGGCAACGGCCAGCAGGCCCTCGCCGTTTTCAGCGGCGCCTTTGCGGGCGTGGTGCTGGCGCTGGCCGCCGCGTCGGTGGGCCTGGTGGTGTACTCGGTGCGCCGCCGCTGGCTGCTGGCCGAGCTGCTGGTGGTGCGCAAGGAGCGCGGGGTGGCGCAATGAGCTTGCGCCACTTGAACGTCCTGGCCGAGGACGATGACGATCCGATGCTGTCCGCCGTGAACCTGGTGGACGTGTTCCTGGTGCTGGTGGTGGCGCTGCTCACGGCCGTGGCCGTGCAGACCCAGACCAGCGCCAACGAAAGCGTCACCATCATCCGCAACCCCGGCCAGCCCGACATGGAAGTGGTCGTGCGCGAGCAGGGCAAGGAAGTGCGCTTCAAGGGCGCTGGCAGCACAGCGCAAGGGCAGGGCGTGCGCGCGGGCGTGGCCTACAAGCTGGAAGACGGCAATATCGTCTACATCCCTGAAACGGGCGCTGCTCCTGCCAGCGCTTCGGCCGGTGGCGCGGGTGGCGCCGCCACGCCGGCACCCGCCAAGCCATGAAGACACTGGTCTTGCGCGCGGCACTGTGGTGCCTGCTGCTGGCTGCGCCACTGGTGCATGCCGTCCAGGCTGAGAAAGCCTTGGCAGCGGGCGGCGCTGATAAAACAGCGCCGGTGCTGCTCTGGCTCACGTCCGACATCACCACCGCTCCGCGCACGGCCATGGTCCAGCGCCTGGCCTCCGACGCGGGCCTGGGCTTTGTGCACATCGACTACCCGCTGGCCGGCCCGGCGGTACTGGACGCGGCCCAGACCCAGAAGCTGGAGCGCGCACTGGCAGGCGCCGCCATGGTGTGGGTGGATGCACCGCATGCCAGCGTGGAGGCGCGCTTGCGCCGCATGGCGGGCCCGGCGTTGGATGCCCTTGCTGCCCGCACGCCAGGCCGCGTGGTGTGGGTGCCTGCGGGCACGCCTGCAGCCGATCTGGCAGCACTGGACGTTCCAGCCCGCATGGTGGCTTACTTGCAGGCGGGCGGCCCGCGCAACCTGAAGAACGCCATCGCACTGGCGCGCGCCACGGTGGCGGGTGTTGCGATGCCGACCTTGCCCGCGCCCGACATCCTGCCCCCCCGGGGCATCTACCACCCCGACGCGCCCCGCCTGCTGCCCAACGCTGCAGCGCTGGAGGCCTGGCGCCAGGGTCAGCCCGCGCTGCGCAGTCTGCCTGCCGTGGCCGTGCTGGTGCACCGCCACCACTTCATCGACGGCAGCACGGAGTGGCTCGATGCCTGGCTGCGCACCTTCCGCCAGCAGGGTCTGTTCGCTTATGCGGCCTTTGGTCAGCAGGTCACGGCGCAAACCCTGGCCGAGGTGCTGGAGCTGCCCCCCGAAAGCGGCACCGGCCCGGGCCGCCTGCATGCCTCGGCCCTGGTGCTGCACCAGCTGGTGCCCCAGGCCGCCGCACTGCAGCCGCTGTTGGCCCGGTGGGGCGTGCCGCTGCTGGGCACGCAGCCTTACCGTGCGGGGGATGTCGCCGCGTGGGAGGCCAGCGAAACGGGCTTGTCGCTGTCCGATGTGCCGTTCTATCTGGCGCAGCCCGAGGCGGCGGGTGCCATCGACCCGGTCCTGGTAGCCGCCCACGGCGCTGAGGGCCGGGACTTTCGCCTCATCGAGCGCCAGGCCCAGGCTGTGGCCGCGAAGGCGCGGCGGTTGATCGCACTGCAGACGAAACCCGCCGCCGACAAGCGCCTGGTGGCCATGGTCTACAACTACCCGCCGGGTGGCACCAACTTCGGCGCCTCATTCCTCAACGTGCCACGCAGCCTGGAGCAGGTCTCTGGCGGCCTGGCCCAGGCGGGCTACCGCACCGAACGTGTGCCCGAGCAGGGCTGGATCGATGGGCTCAAACCGCTGCTGGCCGCTTACTACCCCGGCGCCGATGTGCGCGCGCTGCTGCAAAGCGGCCAGGCCGCCGCGCTGCCGCTGGCGCGCTACGAGCAGCATCTGGCCACCTTGCCCAAGGCCGTGCGCGAACGCATGAACGCGCACTGGGGCACTCCCGAAAAGAGCCGCTACGTGGTCGAGTGGCAGGGCGAGAAGGTGTTCGCCATCCCGCGCCTGCAGGTGGGTCATCTTTCAGTGCTGCCCCAGCCCCCGCGCGAAGAAACACTGCGCCTGGGCCAGAACCCGTTCATGCACAAGAGCAACGCGCCGCTGTCGCACCACTACCTGGCCGTGTACCTGTGGGCGCAGCTGGAGGCCGATGCACTCATCCACTTCGGCACCCACGGCACGCAGGAATGGGCGGGCGGCAAGGCGCGCGCGCTGGATGTGCACGACGACGCGCTGCTGCCCCTGGGCGACCTGCCCGTGGTCTACCCCTACATCGTGGACAACCTGGGCGAGGCCCTCACGGCCAAGCGCCGGGGCCGCGCCGTGCTGGTGAGCCACCGCACGCCCGTGTTCGCCCCGGCAGGCTTCGAGGCGCGCATGGCCCACATGCACGAGGTGATGCACGAATGGGAAACCGTGGACGAAGGCCCCACGCGCCGCGCGCTCGAAAAGCAGCTGGTGGCGCAGTTTGTGGAACACCAGCTGCACCGCGACCTGGGCTGGAGCGCCGAGCGCATCGCGGCCGACTTCCACGGCTTTCTTGAAATCCTGCACCCCTATCTGGACCAGCTCGCGCAAAGCTCGCAGCCCAAGGGCCTGGCCGTGTTCGGCCGCGTGCCCGCGCCCGAGCAGCGGCGCGAGACCATCCTGCAGGCGCTGCGCAAGCCGCTGATCGAGGCGCTGGGCGAAGACATCGACGAAGCCTTCCTGATCAAGCACGACGCGGTGCTGGCTGCACGCCCTGCACGCTGGCTGGAAGTGGCGCTGACCGACGCGCAGGCCGCCAGCGTGCTGGACCTGCGCCCCGCGCTGCCTGACGCGCCGCCAGCACAGGACGGCCTGGTGCGCGCCGAAGACCATGTGCCCAACCGCGCAGCGCGCCAACCCATCGACACGCCCGCGCTGCTGCAACTGGCACAGCGCGCGCAAGAGCTGGAGCGCCTGCTGGCCACCGAGGGCGAGCTGCCCGGCTTGCTGGCCGCGCTGGAGGGCCGCTACCTGCCCGCAGCCTACGGCGGAGACCCCATCCGCAACCCCGACAGCCTGCCCACAGGCCGCAACCTCACGGGGCTGGACCCGAGCCGCCTGCCCACACGCCAGGCCTATGCCGTGGCGCAGACGCTGTTCAACGACTGGTTCAAGGATTACCAGGCGCGCCATGGCGGCCAGGCGCCAGAGCGCATGGCGCTGTCGCTTTGGGCGGGCGAAACGCTGCGCCACCAGGGCATCATGGAAGCGCAGGCGCTCGTGGCGCTGGGCATGCGCCCGGTGTGGGACGACTCGGGCCGCCCGGTGCGCGTCGAGACCATCCCCGCCGACGAGCTCAAACGCCCGCGCGTCGATGTGCTCATGAGCATCACCGGCTCCTACCGCGACCAGTTTCCCGCGCTGATGGCGCTGCTGGACCGTGCGGTGGCCCAGGCCGCCACGGCCGAGCCCGGCAACGTGATCGCTCGCAACACCGCGCAGATCGGCCAAGAGCTGCGCAAGCAAGGCGTGCCCCGCGCGCAGGCCGAGCAACTGGCGCGCGTGCGCGCGTTCGGCAATGCGGTGGGTGACTATGGCACCGGCCTGTCGGACGCGGTGCAAAGCGACGGCCTGCAGACCAACGATGCGCGCCTGGGCCAGATGTTCCTCGAACGCATGAGCCAGCCTTATCTGGAGGGCGAGCCGGTGACGGGCGTTGCGGGCGGTGTAGCGGCCAAGGCTTTGGGTGCCCACCTGCGCCGCACGGACGCGGCCATCCTCTCGCGCAGCTCGCACCTGTACGCCATGGTCAGCTCGGACGATCCGTTCCAGTATTTGGGCGGCATGTCAGCGGCCGCCCGCGTGGCCGGGCGTGCGCAGGGGCTGGAGCTGCATGTGGCCCAGCTGCAGGATGCAGGCGAGCCCACTACAGAGACCGCGCAGCGCGCCATTGCGCTGGAGATGCAGTCGCGCTACCTGCATCCCGGCTGGCTCCAGGCGCAGAAGGCCGAGGGCTATGCGGGCACGCTGCAGTTGCTCAAGGCCGTGCAGTTCGCGTGGGGCTGGCAGGCCGTCGCGCCCGACACGGTGCGCAGCGACCATTGGCAGAGCTTTTATGACGTGCTGGTGCGCGACAAGCACCAGCTGGGCCTGCCCCAGTGGCTCAAAGAGCATCCACAGGCCTATGCCCAGTCGCTGGAACGCCTGGTGCAGGCCCAGCGCCAGGGCTATTGGCAGGCCGATGCCGATGCGCAAAAGCAGATCGCGCAGCTGTACCAGGATCTGACACGCGCCGCGCCGCTGGCGGCCGAGCTGCCCAGCGTGCGCCGCTGGGTGGAGCGAGCGGCTCGTGGTGAATCCGTAAAGCTGACCCCGCCTGCAGGCATGGCCATTGCCGCGCCGCAGTCGCCAGCCCTGGCAGCGCCACAGCCCGTGCCCGCCGCCGCTGACCTGCCCGCGCCGCCCGCACAGGCAGAAGCACCACCCTCTGCGCCCGCCGTGCCTGCCATGGGCGTGTTGCTGGAGCGCCAGCCGGAGCCAGCCCCTTCTGACAGCGCCACCGAGCCCAGACCCGTGGAGCGCATGGCGGGCATCGTGGCCCTGCTGGTCATGGCTCTGGTGGCGATGGCGGGCGCCGCGTGGCAGGCGCGCCGTCCGTCCTCGTTGTCTTCCCCGTTGCAACCGGCCGGCGTGTGATGCCTGGCCTCTCTGAAAGAATCGACACCATGCAGATCGAAACCCCGCCCACCGAAAAACGCTACGAAAAGCCCGAGGGCGAACGCCGGGGCCTTGTTATCGTCAACACCGGCGACGGCAAGGGCAAAAGCACGGCCGCCTTTGGCCTGGCGCTGCGCGCCCATGGCCGGGGCAAGGCCGTGAAGATTTTCCAGTTCATGAAGGTGCCCACCGCGCGCTTTGGCGAGCACCGCATGTTCGAGCAGATTGGCCTGCCCATCGAGGGGCTGGGGGACGGCTTCAGCTGGAAGAGCAAGGACCTGGAGCACTCGGCCCAGCTCGCGCGCGACGGCTGGGAAAAGGCGCGCGCCGCCATCCTGTCGGGCGCGCATTTTCTGGTGGTGCTGGACGAGATCACCTACCCGCTGATCTACGGCTGGCTGCCGCTCGACGGCGTGCTGCAGACGCTGCGCGAGCGGCCCCGAGACGTGCACGTGTGCCTCACCGGCCGCCGCTGCCCCCCCGAGATCATCGAGCTGGCCGACACCGTGACCGAGATGCAGATGGTCAAGCACGCGTTCAAGGCAGGCATTCCTGCGCAGCGCGGCATTGAAGACTAGGGCCTGGCCCTCGTGTCCACCCCCTGGCTTTTCCTGCTGATGCCCACCTGGGCCTGGCCCGCTGCGGCCGTGGGCCTGGGCGTGCCGCTGCTGGCGCTGGCCATCGACTGGTGGCTGGGTGAGCCGCCAGCGCGCTGGCATCCGGTGGTGTGGATGGGCACGGCCTTGCACCGGGGCGGCGAGTGGGTGGCCCCGCTGACGCCTGTAGCACAGGACTTTCGGCGGTTTTGGCTGGGAGCGCTAGTGTGGATTGCCTTGGCTGCTATTGTTTTGATACTTTCCTGGTGGCTGCAACATGCGGCCTTGATGCTGATGGCCTGGCTGGCCCTGGTGATGCTGGCGTTTTTGCTCAAGCCCTTGCTGGCCTGGCGCATGCTGCACGACGAGGTGCTCGCGGTGGAGGTGGCGCTGGGCCAGTCGCTGCCCGCCGGGCGCGCGCAGCTGGCTCGCTTGGTGAGCCGGGACGTGAGCGCTCTCACCGCCGTGCAGGTGCGCGAGTCGGCCATCGAGTCGCTGGCCGAGAACCTGAATGATTCCGTGGTGGCGCCGCTGTTCTGGTTTGCGCTGCTGGGCCTGCCGGGCGCTGCGCTCTACCGCCTGGCCAATACGGCCGACGCCATGTGGGGTTACCCCGGTATGCGCAGCGGGCGCTACTGGCAATGGGCGGGCAAATGGGCGGCGCGGGCGGACGATGTGCTGTCTTGGGTGCCGGCCCGCATCACCGCCTTGTTGCTGGCGGTAGTCGCCAGGGGACTGCCGTTTTCCACGCTGGCCCGCCAGGCGCGCAAGACGCCATCGCCCAATAGCGGCTGGCCCATGGCGGCCATGGCACTGGCGTTGAATGTGCGCCTGGCCAAGCCCGGGGTGTACACGCTGCACAGCAAGGGCCGCAGGGCGGGGCCGCTCGATACGCGGCGCGCTGCACGCCTGGGCACGCAGGTGGTGCTGGCCATGGTGCCAGTGGTGGCGGGCCTGCAGTTGCTGGTGCTGGTGGTGTTTGCTTGGGCGCATGCATGAGCTCGCCGCGTCGTTGCTCTGCGCCCACGCCGTTGCACGGTGGCCCGGACGCCGCGGGCGTTCCGGTGTTTGATTTCTCGACCAACAGCAACGCCTGCGGGCCATGCCCCGAGGCGCTGCACGCCGTGCAGGCGGCCGACGCCACGCGCTACCCCGACCCGGCCTACACGGCGCTGCGCGAGGCCCTGGGCACCTTCCACGGTGTATCCCCAAGGCGCATCGTTCTGGCGGCCAGTGCCAGCGAGTTCATCCACCGCATCACCGCGCTGGCCGCACAGCAGGGCGCGGTGCAGGTGGCCGTGCCGCCACACAGCTATGGCGACTACGCCCAGGCCGCGCAGGTGCGCGGGCTGGAGGTGCTGCGGGGCGGCGGCGCCGCAGCGGGCCTGCAATGGGCGTGCGAGCCCTCCAGCCCTCTGGGTGTGGAAGATCCCTCGTTGCGCGGTTGGCGACAAAGTGATGCCGACGTTGCCTGGCGTGTGCTCGACTGCGCGTATGTCCCCCTGCGGCTCGGCGCGGAGGGCGCATGGGCTGGCGCGCCGTCGCCGCTCATGCCCTCGGCCTGCTGGCAGCTCTGGACCCCCAACAAGGCCCTGGGGCTGACGGGTGTACGTGCCGCCTATGCGATTGCGCCGCCAGACTGTGAAGAGCAGGCGCTGGGGCTGACGGCCCTGGCGTCTTCCTGGCCTGTGGGCGCCCACGGCGTGGCACTGCTGCAGGCGTGGACGCAGACCACCGTGCAGCAATGGCTGGTGCACAGCCTGCGCACTCTGGGCGATTGGAAGGCGCGCCAGCAGACGCTGTGCACCGATCTGGGCTGGGCTGTGCACGCAGGCAGCCTGGCCAACTATTTCTGCGCGCAGCCCGCTACCCACACGTTGCAGAGCGATCTGGCTGCGCTCCGCGCCAGTGGCATCAAGCTGCGCGACGCCACATCGTTCGGCCTGCCTGGCACCGTGCGCCTGGGGGTGCTTGCGCCCGCCGCACAAGACGCGCTGCGGGCTGCATGGCAGGCACTGCCGGGCCGTACCATCCCGCATTCCATCGGATCGAGGGAGACCTTGTGAGAACCATCACCGTCAATCGCTACGTCACGCCGCTGCGTGAAGGTGGCTCCATGCCTGCCATCGTCGAAGGCGACGACCTGGGTACCTACGTGCTCAAGTTCCGCGGCGCAGGGCAGGGCGTGCGCGCACTGCTGGCCGAGATGATCGCCGGCGGCATCGCCCGTGCGCTGGGCCTGCCCGTGCCCGAGATCGTGCTGGCCCAGCTCGACCCTGCCTTGGCGCAGACCGAGCCCGACCCCGAGATCCAGGACCTGGTGCGCGCTAGCGGTGGCCTGAACGTGGGGCTGGATTACCTGTCGGGTGCGCTCAACTTCGACCCGGCGGTGGATGTGGTGTCCGATGACTTCGCCTCCCGCCTCGTGTGGTTCGACGCGCTGGTGGGCAATGTGGACCGCACTGCGCGCAACACCAATCTGCTGATGTGGCACCGCCAGCCCTGGCTAATCGACCATGGCGCCGCGCTGACCTTTCACCACGCGTGGAACGGCACGGTGGTGCAGCCCGCGAAACCCTTTGCACCGATTGCCGACCATGTGCTGCTGGCCCGTGCCACGCTGCTCGCGCAGGTGGATGAGGAGCTGGCCGCACGCCTCACGCCCGAGGTGGTGGCCGGCATCCTGGCCGAGGTGCCCGACGAGTTCTTGTTGCTGGCTGGTGCCGACCACGAAGAAGGTCTGCTGACCGCCGCCGCCACCCACCGCCAGGCCTATGTGGACTACTTTTGCGCCCGCCTGGCCGGGCGTGCCATCTGGGTGAATGCGTTGAAGGAGGCCGTCGATGCACACGCCTGAGGTGTACGACTACGCCATCGTGCGCGTGGTGCCGCGCGTGGAGCGCGAGGAATTCATCAACGTGGGCGTGATCCTGTCGTGCCAGCGCACCGGCTTTTTGCAGGCTGCCATCGCGCTCGATGAAGCGCGGCTGCTGGCCATGGACCCGCATGCCGACATCGACACCGTGCGCCGCCACCTGGCCGCCATCGTGGCCATCTGTGCGGGCGACGAAGGCTGTGGCCCCATTGCGCGCCTGCCGTATCGCCAGCGCTTTCACTGGCTCACCGCCAAACGCAGCGCCATCATCCAGACCTCGCCTGTGCACACCGGCCGCTGCATCGATGCGGCGGCAGCCCTCGAACACATCATGGACCGCATGGTCCGCCCACTGCCGTGACTTTGACCCTATCCTCCCCACTGGCCCGCTGCGTGATGGTGCTGGGCACCACCAGCGGCGCCGGCAAAAGCTGGCTCACCACCGCGCTGTGCCGCTACTACAGCAACCTGGGCCTCAAGGTGGCGCCGTTCAAGGCGCAGAACATGAGCAACAACGCGCGTGTGGTGTCGGGCCCTGCGGGTGTGATGGGTGAAATCGGCAGCGCGCAGTATTTCCAGGCCCTGGCTGCGCGTGCCGAGCCTGAGGTGCGCATGAACCCGCTGCTGCTCAAGCCCGAGGCCGACACGCACAGCCAGGTCGTGCTGATGGGGCAGGTGAGTGCCGAGCTCACGGCCATGCCCTGGCGCGGCCGCAGCGAAAAGGTGTGGCCGCAGATCGCCGCAGCGCTCGATGCATTGCGCGCCGAGAACGACGTGGTGGTGATTGAGGGCGCCGGTTCGCCCGCCGAAATCAACCTGCACGCCAGCGACATCGTGAACATGCGTGTGGCCCGCCATGCCGATGCGCGCTGCCTGCTGGTGACGGACATCGACCGGGGCGGCGCGTTCGCCCACCTGTACGGCACCTGGGCACTGTTGCCCGAGGACGAGCGCGCGCTGATCCAAGGCTTTGTACTCAACAAGTTTCGCGGCGATGCCAGCCTGCTGGCGCCTGCGCCGCAGATGCTGCAAGAGCTGACCGGCGTGCCCACCGTGGCCACCATCCCCATGCAGTGGCGCCACGGGCTGCCGGAGGAAGACGGCGTGTTTGACGACCGCACCTTGTCCGCAGGCGCCGTGCACACCACTGTGGCCGTCATCGCCTACCCGCGCATCAGCAACCTCGACGAGTTCCAGCCGCTCAAGAACGTGCCCGGCGTGCGCCTGCTTTGGGCGCGCAGCCCGGCCGACCTGGCGGGCCTCAAGACCACCGACTGGGTGGTGCTGCCCGGCTCCAAGTCCACCGCCGCCGACCTGGCCTGGCTGCGCGTGCAAGGGCTGGACCAGGCCATTGCCCAGCACGCGGGGCAGGGCGGCAGGGTGCTGGGCGTGTGTGGTGGCCTGCAGATGCTGGGCGAGGCGCTGATTGACACCGCTGGCATCGACGGCAATGCGCCGGGCCTGGGCTTGTTGCCCCTGGTCACCACCTTCGAGGTTGCCAAGACCGTGCAACGCACACAGGCGCAGTTTGGTGCTATGCAGGGCGCCTGGGCGGCGTTGGCCGGTGTGCCCGCCACCGGCTACGAAATCCACCACGGCCAGACGGCCCAGCACCCGGCCATGGCTGCCAAGGGCGATGTGGCGCGCGAGGTCATCCCGGGTATTGCTTGGCAGAACCCGTCGGGCAATGTGCTGGGCGTGTACCTGCACGGCTTGTTTGAGGATGCTGCGGTGCTGCACGCGCTGTTTGGCGCGCAGGTGCCCACGCTGGACAGTGTGTTTGACGGACTCGCAGGCTTCCTGGGCAACAGCTTCACACCGGGCGTGCTGGATGCGCTGGTAGCGCCTTAGCGTGCCGGATACCGTGGCGCCATTCAGCCCCTCACACCCGTTCGCAGTGGCAGGCGAGGGTGGTGTACGGAAAGCGCACGGTGTCCTGCCCGCGCAGCGCGGGGTGTCGGGCTATCAAAGCCTCGATCTGGGCGCGCACCTTGGCGCGTTCAGCATCCGGCAGGGCCGCGATAAAACTGATCGACATGAAACGGTCCACGATGACCTGCTGGGGTGGCCCCACATGCTCGTGGGTCAGCCGGGTCTCGACCAATGGGCCGAAACCGGGGTGTGGAAAGGGTTTGCGCCAGTCGCCCTTGTAGAAGCGCGGGGCATCGCCCTCGTGGGGCGTGATGATGGTGGTGAGCTCGGCCACCCAGTCCACCGACTCATCGCGCACGTTCCACACCAGGCCCAGCTTGCCGCCCGGGCGCAGCACACGGTGGAATTCGTCCAGGGCTTCGCGGGTGGCAAACCAGTGGAAGGCCTGCGCACAGACCACGGCATCCAGCTTGCCAGATGGCAGCGGAATGGCTTGCGCCGTGCCCGCCATGGCGCGCACCGTGGGCAGTTGCAGGGCATCGATCTTGGCGCGCATGGCGTCCACGGGCTCCACCCCCACCACCGTGGCCCCGGTGGTCGCAAGCAGTGCGGTGAACTTGCCAGTACCCGCACCCACATCGGCCACCTCGCGGCCGGGGCCCAAGCCCAAGGCCTGTGCCAGCCAGGCCGACAGCGCCGCCGGGTAGTCCGGCCTGCCGCGCGCATAGGCCTGCGCCTCTTTTTCAAAACCCTGCTGTGCCGCTTTGTGCACGGCGTTCTTTGTGTTCTCCATCACCATGACCTCACCTTTCGTACTTCCATCCGTTGCTGACTTGCATGATGCCGCGTTGGCCAGCCGCCTGCAGCACGTCATTGACCACAAGACCAAGCCCCTGGGCTCGCTGGGCCTGCTGGAGCGCCTGGCGTTGCGCCTGGGCGTGATTCTGGGCACCGAATCCCCCGTGCTGCATGCCCCCCAGATGCTGGTGTGCGCGGGCGACCACGGCTTGGCCGCGCGGGGTGTCTCGGCGTTCCCGAGCGATGTGACCTGGCAGATGGTGGAGAACTTTTTGGCGGGTGGCGCGGCCGTGAGCGTGCTGGCCCGCCAGCATGGCCTGGGCCTCACGGTGGTGGACTGTGGCGTGGCCAAGCCCATTGCTGCGCGCGATGCAGCACCTGGCCAGCCGCGCCTGTTGCTGCGCAAGGTGGCACCGGGTACGCAAGACGCCTCCGTCGGCCCGGCCATGAGCGCCGAGCAATGTGCACAGGCGCTGGCCAACGGGGTGGAGGTGGTGCGTGGGCTGCCGGGTAACGCCTTGCTGCTGGGCGAGATGGGCATTGCCAACACCTCGGTGGCATCGCTGCTGCTGGCGCGCCTGGCAGGGCTGCCGCTGGCCGAGGTGACGGGCGCGGGAACCGGGCTGGATGCCGCAGGCATCGAACGCAAGCGCGCGGTGTTGCAGCAGGCGCTGGACGCCAATGCCGGCGCCACCAGCCCGCTGGATGCCCTGGCCGCGCTGGGCGGCTATGAAGTGGCCACGCTGGTGGGCGCGGTGCTGCAGGCAGCGGCCGAGCGGCGCGTGATTGTGGTGGACGGTTTTATCACCAGCGCGGCCGTGCTGGTGGCAAGCCGCATCGCGCCGCAGGTGCTGCAGCGCTGTGTGTTCGCCCACCGCTCGGGCGAGCGGGGCCACAGCCTGATGCTGGAACAGATGCAGGCCGAGCCTCTGCTGGACCTGGGCTTGCGCTTGGGCGAGGGCTCGGGCGCGGCGCTGGCCTGGCCGTTGCTGCAATCGGCCTGTGCCGTGCTGCGCGAGATGGCGAGTTTTGAATCGGCCGGTGTGGCCACGCAGACGGCCTGAGTCGCCTTACTGGAAGAGATTTCAGCCCACCACAGTGCGGTTGCGGCCTTCTTCCTTGGCGCGGTAGAGGGCGGCATCGGCGCGGGAGAGCATGGCGTCCAGGGTTTCTTGTGGCCCGGTCCAGCTGGTCAGCCCGATGCTCACCTCGCAGTCCAGCGGGTGCCCCGAGGCCAGCGTGGCGTGGATGCGCTGGGCCACGGCCAGGGCCGCTTGCGCGTCGGCTCCCGGCAGCAGCACCAGAAATTCATCGCCCCCGTAGCGACCCAGGCGGTCGGCGCGGCGCAGCACCTGGCGGGTGCGCTCGGCAAAGTGCACCAGCACCGCATCGCCGTGCTGGTGGCCGCGCGTGTCGTTCACCGCCTTGAAGTTGTCCAGGTCCACCATCATGATGGACGGACCGCCGCCGTAGCGCTGCGCGCGCTCCAGCTCGTCCTCGCAGCGCTGCAGCAAGGCACGGCGGTTGAGGGTTTGGGTCAGCGAGTCATAGGTGGCCAGATGCTCCAGCTCGGTGCGCAAGCGGTCTGTGGCCATCAGCACCGCGCCAATGGACAACATCAGCACGGTGAGCGCATAGGCACCGATGTACAGAGTCTGGAACAGCGAGGGCTCCATCAGGTCGTTGCCCGCGTGCCCTGCCAGTATCGAACCCAGCCTGACCCCCAGTACCAGCATGTGCAGGCCCAGCATCACCTCCACCAGCCGCACCGGGAAGTTGCGCCCCCCGTGGCGCAGCATGAAGCGCAGTTGCGCGGCGTACAGCGCCCCCATCACCACGGTGAAAAATCCCACCCGCACGGCATAGTTGGGCCACCCGTAGGTCAGCCAGGCAAACACCACCGTGGTGCCGGCCATCACCCAGTTCCAGGTGCGCCAGGTGGCGGGCTGGCCCATGAACTGGCGGGTGCCCATGTAATAAGTGACCGAGCCCAGCACCAGCAACTGGTTGGCCAGCACCAGGCCCAGCCAGTCGGGGATGGCGCCACGCGCGCCAAACAGCACGGTGGACAGCAGCCACAGCAATGGCGCCGCCGCCCATCCGCCCACGCCCCGGATGCTGGGCGGGTAGTGCCGCCGCATGAACAGCAGCACCAGGGCCATGACGGCAGACATGAAACCCGCCAGGGCGATCATGGAGCGCGGGTCGAGGTTCGTCATGCGGCAGGCAAGAGGAGGGGGGAGGACGTGCCTACGTAATAAATTGTTTCAAAGGCGAGGCCAGTATAGCCACGCACCCGCAGTGCTCAGCGCTGTTTCGGTGCATGGTTTGCCCGAGGTTGGACCAGGGGCAGCGCGGGTGTGGACCGGTATGGGGCGGCAATGTGCGCCGTGTTGGTGCATTTTGTATGCAAAGTTCATAAAACATTGTGTACAAAGTTGGCATGGGCCTTGCGTAGGGCATACGCCATGCAAAGCACCCACCCTGCGCCCACCTCCGCCGCCATTGAAATCGTGGCGCTGACCAAACGCTACGCCCAAGGCAAGCCCGCCGTGGATGCGATCAACCTGCGCATTGCCAGTGGCAGCTACTGCTGCCTGCTGGGGCCTTCGGGCTGCGGCAAGAGCACCACGTTGCGCATGATCGCTGGGCACGAATCGGTGACGAGCGGCGACATCCTGCTGGAAAACCGCAACATCACCGACCTGCCCGCCGCCGCACGCGGCACGGCCATGATGTTCCAGAGCTTTGCGCTGTTTCCGCACCTCTCGGCGCTGGATAACGTGGCCTTCAGCCTGAAGATGAAAGGCGTGGCCAAGGCCGAACGCCAGGCCAAGGCGCGCGACCTGCTGGAGCGCGTGGCCCTGGGGCACTTGGCCGAGCGCAAGCCCGCAGAACTCTCCGGCGGGCAGCAGCAGCGTGTGGCGCTGGCGCGGGCCCTGATCACCCAGCCGCGTGTGCTGCTGCTCGACGAGCCGCTGTCCGCGCTCGACCCCTTCCTGCGCATCCAGATGCGTGCCGAGTTGCGCCGCTGGCAAAAAGAGCTGGGCCTGACGTTTATCCATGTGACCCACAGCCAGGAAGAGGCCATGGCCCTGGCCGACACCATGGTGGTGATGAACCACGGCGTGATCGAGCAGGTGGGCAGCCCGCACGAGGTCTATAACCGGCCCGCCAGCGAATTCGTGGCGCGCTTCATGGGTGGGCACAACGTGATTGACACGCCCGAAGGCAAGGTGGGCGTGCGCACCGACCACTTGCAGATCGCCCCCGCCCACGCCGAGCTGCCCTGGGGCGCCCAGCGCATGCAGGCCGTGGTGACCGACGTGGAGTACCAGGGTACCTACGTGCTGCTGGGCTTGCAAAAGCAGGGCGTGGCCCTGTCGGCCAACGCCACGGCGGCGTACTCGGTGATGGTGTCTGAAGCCGCCTTTGCCGCGCAGCCCTACCAGGTGGGGCAGGGCGTGCAACTGCACTGGACGCCCGACCAGGCGCACCCGCTGTCCGTGCCCGCTCCCGCAGTGGCCGTCGCCGCCTGACCGCGCCGCCGCTTTACCTCTTTTTCCACCCGTCCCCTTCCGCAACCCAAGGAGTTTTCCCATGTCCGATGCTTCCCGTGCTGATTCCCCTGTTGTTGTCTCCGATGCCACTGGAGTGGCGCGCCGCTCGCTGCTCAAGGGCACGGCAGGCATCCTGGCTGCCGGCATGTTCCCGGCCGTGCATGCGCAGGAGAAGATCGCGCTGCGCTACCTGGGCACGGCGGTGAACCAGGACAAGGCGATCGCCGAGAAGTTCAAGGCCGACACCGGCATCGAGATCCAGTACGTGGCCGTGACCACCGACGACGTGACCAAGCGCGCCGTGACCGCTCCCAACAGCTTTGACCTGATCGACACCGAGTACTTCTCGCTCAAGAAGATCGTGCCCACGGGCAACTTGAAGGGCATCGACACCAAGCGCATCAAGAATGCCGACAAGATCACCACGCTGTTCACCACCGGCATGGTGGCAGGCAAGGCCGTGGGCGACCAGGGCACCGCGCCCAAGAAGGTGATCTACCTGGAAGGCGAAAAGTCCAAGAAGTTTGCGACCGCGCCCACGCAGTTCATGAGCCTGATCCCTACCGTGTACAACGCCGACACGCTGGGCATCCGCCCCGATTTGATCAAGCGCCCCATCAACTCCTGGGCCGAGCTGCTGAACGCCGAATTCAAGGGCAAGGCCGCCATCCTGAACATTCCCTCCATTGGCATCATGGACGCCGCCATGGTGGTCGAGGCCATGGGCATCTACAAGTACCCCGACAAGGGCAACATGACCAAGAAGGAGATTGATCTCACGATCAAGACCCTGATCGAAGCCAAGAAGCAGGGCCAGTTCCGCGCACTGTGGAAGGACTTCAATGAGTCGGTGAACCTGATGGCATCGGGCGAAGTGGTGATCCAGTCGATGTGGAGCCCTGCCGTCACCGCCGTGCGTACCAAAGGCATCGCCTGCAACTTCCAGCCGCTCAAAGAAGGCTACCGTGCCTGGGCTGCGGGCTTTGGCCTGCCCACCACGCTGAGCGGCCGCAAGCTCGATGGCGCCTACGAGTTCATCAACTGGTTCTTGGACGGCTGGGCTGGTGCCTACCTCAACCGCCAGGGCTACTACAGCGCCGTGCTGGAAACCGCCAAGGCCAAGATGGAAGCCTACGAGTGGGCCTACTGGATGGAAGGCAAGCCCGCTACGCAAGACATCAAGAGCCCGAACGGCGATGTGCTGGCCAAGGCCGGTGCGGTGCGCGACGGCGGCAGCTATGAATCGCGCATGGGCGGCATTGCGTGCTGGAACGCGATCATGGATGAGAACAACTACATGGTGCAGAAGTGGAACGAGTTTGTCGCGGCATAAGGTAGGCACCCCCTGAGGCGTTGAGCGCCCTCACCCCTCTCTCGAACCGCTGCGCGGTTCGGGAGGGGGACGCCCCCCGGTGCGGCGGGGCGGCCCTTGCACGGGGGCACTGGCCTTTGGCCGCGCCGGTTTCGAAGGCAGCGTGCGGCGCTGTTGATTTCTGAATGCAAACACCATGAGCACGACCACCACACCATCCTTACCCGCTGCTGCCGTCCCAGGCCGCAGCATTGCCGCCTGGTGGCAGGCAGCGCCGTTCACGTTGGTGTTTGCGCTGTTCTTCATCGTCCCGCTGGCGTTGATCGTGATGGTCAGCTTCTGGGATTTCAACGACTATGAGCTGCTGCCCGGGTTCACGTTCAAGAACTACGTGTCCATCTTTGAGGGCTGCGTCGACGTATCAGACGGCCTGTGCGTCACGCTCAAGACGTACTGGTCCACGCTCAAGTTCAGCGTGCTGGTGTGGCTCATCACGCTGGTGATTGGCTTCACCGTGGCCTACTTTTTGGCCTTCCATGTGCGGTCGCCCGGCATGCAGACGCTGCTGTTCGTGCTGTGCACCATTCCGTTCTGGACGTCGAACGTGATCCGCATGATCTCGTGGGTGCCGCTCTTGGGGCGCAACGGGTTGGTGAATCAAACCTTGATGGGCATGAACCTCATCGAGACGCCCATCGAGTGGCTGCTGTTCTCCGACTTCTCTGTGGTGCTCGCCTTTGTGCACCTGTACACCATGTTCATGATCGTTCCCATCTTCAACAGCATGATGCGCATCGACCGAAGCCTCATCGAAGCCGCCAGCGACAGCGGCGCGAGTGGCTGGCAGACGCTGTGGAACGTGATCGTGCCGCTGTCGCGCACCGGCATCATCATCGGCTCTATCTTCGTGCTCACCATTGTGATGGGCGACTTTGTGACCATCGGCGTGATGGGCGGGCAGCAGATCGCGTCTGTGGGCAAGATCATCCAGGTGCAGACGTCGTACCTGCAGTTCCCGCTGGCTGCGGCCAATGCCGTGATCCTGCTGGCCGTGGTGCTGATGATCATCTGGGGCCTCACGCGCCTCGTCGATATCCGCAAGGAGCTGTGAGATGACCACCCGCATCCGCGAAACCCGCCCCGCCAGCTTCTGGCCCCTGGCCATTGTCTTTGCGCTGTTCGTGCTGTTCATGTACGGGCCGATGTTCGTCATCTTCATCCTGAGCTTTCAGGGCCCCGACGGCGGGCTCACCTTTCCGATGCGCGGCGTATCGCTGCACTGGTTCGCCAAGCTGGCCGAAGGCCTGGGCGTGGTGGACATTGGCGCGGCGCTGTGGCGCTCGCTGGGCCTGGGCGTGGCCGTGATGCTGTGCACGGTGGTGCTGTCGGTGCTGGCCGGGCTGGCTTTCCGCAAGCGGCTGGCGGGCGGTAACACCTTGTTCTTCATCGTGGTGGCCAGCCTCATCATGCCGTCCATCATTGTGTCGCTGGGCATTGGGCTGGAGTTCCGGCTCATCGACAACGGCATCAAGGCCGCGCTGGAGTGGCTTGGGATGGAGGGCGCGCTGGAGGGCTACGGCACCTCGCTCGGCCTGTTCACCTCGGCCCTGGGCGCGCACCTCACATGGACGCTGCCGTTTGGCTTGCTCATCATGTTTGCGGTGTTCAACCGCTTCAACCCCGCGTACGAAGAAGCCGCGCGCGACCTGGGCGCTACCCCCTGGCAGGGCTTTGCCCATGTGGTGCTGCCGCTGATCGCGCCGTCGGTGGTGGGCATTGGCATGTTCGGCTTCACGTTGAGCTGGGACGAGATCGCCCGTACCTCGCAAGCCATTGGCGATGTGAACACGCTGCCGCTGGAGCTGCAAGGGCTGACCAGCACCGTGACCACGCCGTCCATCTACGCGCTGGGTACCGTCACCACCGTGGTGTCGTTCGCGGTGATGGGCATCACGCTGGCACTGGTGTGGGCTTTGGGCCGCAGGCGCAAGGGCCGTTCGGGGTAAAAACGGCACCCTTATGACGACCACCCTCCCCAAGCCCCGGCGCGCGCGCGTTGCGGTCACCGAACCGCCTGTTCAGCCCGACACCACCGGTCAACTCAGCGACAACGACATGTACGACCGCATGGTCTCGGCCATCCTGGACCACCGGCTGCCCCCCGGAACCAAGCTGGTGGAAGACAAATTGGCCGCTGCATTTGGCGTGTCACGCACGCGCGTGCGCCCCGTGCTGGTGCGACTGGCCAACGAGCAGGTGGTCACGCTCACGCCCAACCGGGGCGCCTCCATCGCACAGCCCACGCCGCAGGAGGCGCTGGAAGTGTTCGAGGCCCGCCGCCTGCTGGAGCCGCGCCTGGTCGAGCTGTTCATCGCCAACGCCACCGATGCCGACATCGCCGCTCTGCGCACCTGCATCGATGACGAAGAGGCCGCCCGCGCCAGCGGCGACATGCGCCGCGCCATCCGCCTCTCGGGCGACTTTCACCTGCACATCGCTCAGGCAGCAGGGCACCAGACGCTGGGGCGCATCCTGCGCGAGCTGGTTTCGCGCACCTCGCTCATCCTCATGACCTACAGCCCCAGCCATGCCCAGACCCGCGAAGAGGCCACCGCCTGCGGCTGCCGTGAGCACCGGGCGCTGATCGATGCCATTCGCCTGCGCGATGCGCGCGAAGCGCCCCGGCTGATGCTGGCGCACCTGGCGCGCATCGAATCGCAGCTGGAGTTCACGCCGCCTGCGGCAGAGGCGCCCGATCTGGCGCGGTTGCTGGGCGGGGCCTGACTCGCTTTTCACATCCTTCCTCCATGCGCCAACTGCTCGTCATCAACCCCAACATGTCGGCCCATGTCAGTGCCTTGCTGCAGCGGCATGTGCAAGGGGCTGCGGGCTCGCATGTGGCGGTGCGCACGGCCACGGCCCGCTTTGGTGCACCGTACATCGCGTGCGAGGCGAGCTACGCCGTGGCAGCCCACGCCGCGCTCGATGTGTGGGCGCATGAGATCGCACAGCCGCAGCCTGCGCCCGACGCGGTGCTGATCGGCTGCTTTGGCGACCCCGGGCTGATGGCGCTGCGCGAGAGCAGCCCCGTGCCCGTCACCGGCCTGGCCGAAGCGTCGTTCATCGAGGCCGCGCGCCACGGGCGTTTTGCCATCGTCACCGGCGGCGAGCGCTGGGGCCCCATGCTGCAGCGCCTGGCTCAGGCGCTGGGCCACGCCCACGCGTTGGCAGGCATTCACACGGTGGCCCCCACGGGCGCCCAATTGGCGGCTGACCCCGAAGCAGCCCGTGCCTTGCTGGCCCAGGCCTGCCGCGACGTGGTGCGCCAGATGGGCGTGCAGGCCGTCATTCTGGGCGGCGCCGGTCTGGCAGGCATGGCTACCGCCGTGCAGCCCCAGGTGTCGGTACCCGTGATCGACAGCGTGGTGGCAGGCGCCACCTGGGCGCTGCGCGCGCACCCCGTGCCGCCGGAGCGCAAGGTGGCTGGGTTTGATGTGGCGTGGGCGGGGGTGTCGCGGGAGATGGCGACTTTGGGGCTGGCAGGGGTGGTTTGACTGCGCCCAGGGGGAAGTTTAGTATTACGTTTGTAATTACTTGAATGCATGCCATGCACACCCTCAAACTCACCCAGGTCGGTAACTCCGTCGGCGCTATTTTTCCGAAGGAACTGTTGGCGCGATTGCAGTTGGAGAAAGGCGATGAGCTGTATGTGACGGAGTCGCCCGACGGCTTGCGCATCACGACGCATAACCCTGAATTTGAAGCCCAGATGCGCGTGGCGCGCGAGATCATGAAAGAGCGCCGCGCTGTCTTGCACGAGCTGGCCAAATGAGCCAGTGGGTCTGGCTGGACCGTGCCGTCATCGTCGCCATCCATGAAATGCAATTGGCTGAGCACGGTGGCGGTGTGGGTGTACGGGACGCTGGTTTGCTCGATTCAGCATTGGGCAAACCACTGCATCTGAGCCACTACGGAGAGCCTCCGCCAGATGTTGCGGCGCTAGCGGCCTCTTATGGATACGGCATCTCGCGCAACCATCCGTTCGTCGATGGCAACAAGCGCACGGGCTTTGTAGCCGCAGAGCTTTTTTTGCGCCTGAATGGTTGGGCGCTCACTGCCGATGACGCGTCGTGTGTGCTGACCATGCTCGCCGTTGCCGCAGGCGACATCACCGAAGAGGCGTTTGCCGCCTGGCTGCGGGAGCACGCCGTAGCCCGTTGAGTGAAATTAGAAGCTTTTTTGGGCTCTATCGCCTATCCAGAAAGCGCTATAAGCTATAAAAATAATAGCAAAATACTGTGCCTGCTGACTCAGGGCGCCAGCGTCTTCGGCTTGTATTCGCAATACTCGCTCACCACACATTCCCAGCAGCGCGGCTTGCGCGCCTGGCATACATAGCGGCCCAGCAGTATGAGCCAATGGTGCGAGTCCACTGCGTAGGCGGTGGGCACGCGCTTCATCAGTTGCAGCTCCACCGCCAGCGGGTTTTTGCCTGGCGCCAGGCCGGTGCGGTTGCTCACCCGAAAGATGTGCGTGTCCACCGCCATCGTGGGCTGGCCAAAGGCCACGTTCAGCACCACGTTCGCCGTTTTGCGGCCCACGCCGGGCAGGGCCTCCAGCGCTTCGCGCGTGCGGGGCACCTGGCTGCCGTGCTGCTCTACCAGGATGCGGCAGGTCTCCATCAGGTTCTTGGCCTTGGTGCGGTACAGGCCGATGGTCTTGATGTAACCCTCCAGCCCCTCCAGCCCCAGGTCCAGGATGGCCTGCGGCGTGCCCGCCACGGGGAACAGCTTGCGCGTGGCCTTGTTCACGCCCACATCGGTGGCCTGGGCCGACAGCAGCACGGCGGCGAGTAGTTCGAACGGCGTGGTGTATTCCAGCTCCGTATTGGGCATGGGGTTGGCCGCCTTGAGGGTGGAGAAGAAGGGCTCGATCTGGGCGGTTTTCATCATCATCGTTGGCGGGGTGGGGCGGGGGGCTTACTTTTTTTTGGCGGGCGTGGCCGGTGGCGCATTGTCCCGCAGCTGCGCCCGCAAAAACTCCAGGAACATCCGCACCGCAGCGGGCAGGGTGCGGCCGCTCAGGGTCTGCAGCTCGGCGGCGCGGGCGCTCATGCCGGGTTCGCGGATCTGGGCGGCGTGCAGCTCGCCGCGCTGCACCCGGTCGCGCACCGTCACCTCGCCCGAGATGGACAGGCCGCCGCCATGCAGCACAAAGTGCATCAGCGTCTCGAAGTGGTTGCACACCAGCGCGGGCTCAAAGACCAGGCCCCGCTGGCTGCAGCCAATGTCGAACAGCTGGCGCACGGTGTTGTCCCGCTCGGGCAGGGCGATGGGGTAGGCGTGCATCTGCGCCAGCGTGACGGAGTGGGCGCGTGCGAGCGCGTGGTCAGGCCGCATGATGGCAATGACGGGCGCGGCCTGGCGGTGCTGCACGGTGATGTCCCGCTCGGCCGAGCGGCTGTAGGTCAGGCCAATGTCTGCATCGCCGTTGAGCACCGCCACGGTCACAGCTGCGGGGCTGGCCACGCGCAGGTGGAACTGGATGCCGGGGTACTGCAGGCGGAACTGCGCCATCACGCGGGGCAGGAACTCGATGGCAAAACCCGCAGAGCTGCAGATGCGCACCAGCCCCGTGCGCAGGCCCTGCAGCGCCTGGATGTCGGAGACCACGCGGTCGGCCTCCAGCGCGCCGCGCCGGGCATGGGCGGCCAGCAGCTCGCCCGCGGCGCTGGGCGCCATGCCGCGCGGGCGCCGGTCAAACAGCGGCACGCCCAGCAGGTCTTCCAACGCAGCCACCTGGCGGCTTACGGCCGAGGGCGACACATTGAGGCGCGTGGCGGCCTCGCTGACCGAGCCGCTGCGCACCACCTCCAGAAAGTAGCGCAGCGCGGTGTCCTGCAAGCGGCTGGAGAGCATGGGCGGCCTTTTGGGGTATGAATTGCATAAAACGCAAAGATAACCCCAGAAATCGTTGATTGTCGAAACGCAGCGGGCTGCTTATGCTGACTTGCAAATGACACATTCACCGGGCCTAGCACCCATGCCTTCTGCAATCAGCGTCCCCCCAGGCGACACCCCCAGCCGCATCGTGGACTACACGGCCACCGGCCTGTCGCGCGCCATCCATGCTCGGGAGGTCTCCTGCACCGAGGTGCTGGATGCCTACCTGGCCCAGGTGGACCGTCTCAACCCCGTGGTGAACGCCCTGGTGGCAATGGTGGACCGCAACGTCCTGCGCGCGCAGGCGGCGGAGCGCGATGCGCAACTGGCGCGCGGCGAGAGCCTGGGTCCGCTGCACGGTTTTCCGCAGGCGCCCAAGGACATCATGCCCGCTGCGGGCATGGTCACTACGCGGGGCTCGCCCATCTTTGCCGGGCAGGTCTCGGCCACGGATGCGGTGGTGTTCGAGCGCATGCGCGCAGGCGGCGCACTGTTCATTGGCCGCAGCAACTCGCCGGAGTTCGGTCTGGGTGGCCACACCTACAACCCGGTGTACGGCACCACGCGCAATGCCCACAACCCGGCCGTATCGGCAGGTGGCAGCAGCGGCGGGGCGGCCGTGGCCGTCGCACTGCACATGCTGCCCGTGGCGGATGGCTCGGACATGATGGGATCGCTGCGCACGCCAGCGGCCTTCAACAACGTCTATGGGCTGCGCACCTCGTTTGGCCTCGTGCCGCATGGGCCGACGGAGGAAGTGTTCTTCCAGCAGTTCAGCGTGGCCGGGCCCATGGCGCGCAACATCCCTGACCTGGCGCTGCTGCTGTCGGTGCAGGCGGGTTTTGATGCGCGCCTGCCGCTCACGCGCCGGCACGAGGACGTGGCGCTGCTGGGCCAGCCGCTGGAGCGCGACTGGCGCGGGGCTCGCATCGGCTGGCTGGATGACCTGGGTGGCCACCTGCCCACCGAGCCCGGCGTGCTGGCCACCTGCGAGCAGGCATTGGAGCACTTTCGCACCGTGGGCTGCACGGTGGAGTCGGTGGTGCCCGCGTTCGACCTGAAGCAGCTGTGGAACGCCTGGATCGACCTGCGCAGCTTCAGCGTGGCGGGCGCCAATGCGGCCCTGTACCGCAACCCGGCGACCCATGCGCTGCTCAAGCCCGAGGCGGTCTGGGAGATCGAGCGCGGCATGCGCCTGACTGCCTTGCAGGTGTACGACGCGGCCCGCGTGCGCAGCGCGTGGTACCAGGTGCTACGCGGCCTGTTCGAGCAATTCGATTTTTTGGTGCTGCCCGCTGCGCAGGTCTTTCCTTTCGATGCCGATCTGGACTGGCCGCACGAAGTCGGCGGCCGCACCATGGACACCTACCACCGCTGGATGGAGGCCGTGGTGCCCGCCACCATGGCCGGGCTGCCCGCGCTGGCGGCCCCTGCAGGTTTCGGCCCCAGCGGCCTGCCTGCGGGTCTGCAGATCATCGGCCCAGCGCAGTCTGACGCCGCCGTATTGCAGATCGGCCACGCCTACGACCAGGCCAGTGGGTATGCGCGCCAGCGCAGTCCGTTGCTGGATTGATAAGAACCTGTTCAAAATCTTTTCGGGGATCGCATTGGAGTGCAATCGTGATGAGTGGATGCTTCGGGTGCGCCGCATGGGCTCATGCCCATGCAAGCGGCCGGGGCGCCAAAACTCCAAATTCATCGGCCCGATTTCACTCCAACCCTTCGGGCAAGTGCCTTGCCGGGCGGTCTGCGGCGTTGCACCGCTTGCCAATAGCACAGGCTATTGGCCGCGCGCTGCGCCTTGCATCCCATCCCGGCAAGGGACTTGTGCGACCTCGAAAAGATCTTGAACAGCTTCTAAGGGCCTGGCCGCTCGCCGTTCCGTCCCACACCGTTACCCCCCTCGCTTTTGTCAACGTGCTTTCTGGAGAGCTTCACCATGCTGCGTTCCCGCTTCGTATCGAGTCTTCTGCTCAGCGCCCTGGTATTGGGCGCGCCCGGCCTGGCGCAGGCACAGACTTACCCTGACCGGCCCATCAAGCTGGTCGTGCCTTTTGCAGCAGGTGGCGCCACCGATATCCTGGGGCGGTTGCTGGCCACAGCCCTGGGCGAGCGCCTGGGGCAGCCCATGGTGGTCGAGAACCGACCCGGCGCGGGCACAGTGGTGGCGGCGTCCGTGGTGGCCAAGGCGCCTGCTGACGGCTACACGCTGCTGCGCGGGTCCAACACCACGCTCACGATGAACCCGGCCATTCGCACGAACCTGCCGTACGACCCCCTCAAGAGCTTCACGCCCCTGCCCCTGGTGGCCGACATGGGGTTGCTGCTGGTGGCCCACAACGACACCCCGGGCAAGTCGCTCAAGGACATCGTGGCCCAGGCCAAGGCGGCGCCGGACAAGTTTTCGTATGGCGCTTAGAGCCTGTTCAAGGTCTTTTCGGGGATCGCATTGGAGTGCAATCGGGATGAGTGGATGCTTCGGGTGCGCCGCATGGGCTCATGCCCATGCAAGCAGCCGGGGCGTCCAATCGCCCGATTTCACTCCAACCCTTCGGGCAAGTGCCTTGCCGGGCGGTCTGCGGCGTTCCGGCGCTTGCCAATAGCCGAGCTATTGGCTGCGCCCCGCGCCTTGCATCCCATCCCGGCAAGGTACTTGTGCGACCCCGAAAAGACCTTGAACAGGTTCTTCTGGCACCGGCTCGTCGGTGCACTTTGGCGCCGAGATGCTCAAGACCACTGCAGGGTTTCCGATGATGCATGTGCCTTTCAACGGCAGCTCGCCCAGCCTGACGGCGCTGATGGGCGGGCAGGTGCAACTGGCGGTGGACACCGTGGTGGCGTCCACTCCGCTCATCAAGTCCGGCAAGATCAAGGCGATTGCCGCGCTCAGCCCGCAGCGCCTGGCCCTGCTGCCCAACGTGCCCACGGTGGCCGAAAGCGGCTACCCCGGCTTTGACATGGGTTCCTGGTTTGCCTTTGTGGGGCCCGCAGGGCTGCCCGCACCTGTGCAGAAAAAGCTGGAAAAGGCCCTGGCCGAGACCCTGGCCTCGGCGGAGTTCAAGAAGAAGATGGTGGATATCGGCCTGACGCCGCTGGGTGGCAATGGCGACGCGCTGCGCGCGCGCATTGAGCGCGAGCTGCCACTGATGCGTGCCGTGGCGGCACGGGCGGATATCCGGGTGGATTGACTGCCGCTGCTGGAACCTGGCTGATCAGCCTGTCAGCGCCGCCCGACAGGTTTCAGCGCGCCCGCTGGACCGGAATACACAGCCAGCACGGAAAGCGCCCCGTGGCCGGGTCCACCGCAAAGTCCTCGTCGTAGATCTCCAGCGCAGCGCGGGGCTCCCATTCCCAGCCGTCGGGGATCTGGCCCGGCGCGCCCATCTGGGCCCAGGCGGCAGCGATCTCGGGTCCCGTGCCCACAAAGTGCATGCAAGCGTAGTCGCCGCCTTCGTAGTCCATCACCTGCACATCGGGCCCGGTGCGCAGGCCCACGCCAATCTGCACTGCTGCGTCATAGCGGCACTGCTCGGGTGGCGTGCAGGCCGGGTCGTCGTGGCTGAAGCCGTAGAACTTGGGGCGCGGATCATTCAAGCGGTTGGCGGCGCACCACGCGCCAAAGCGCTCCCACAACTCGGTCAGGCCCGGGTGGCCGTAGGCGCCGGTGTGGCGCATGGTGGCAAGGCGCATGCGGGGCAGGGTGCGGATGGTCAGGGTCATGGCGGGCGGGGCAATGGCGGTGGAGGGGAAACCCAGTTTAGAGCCATCTCGGACGGACACCGCATGAATCCTGCGTCGCAATTGGCGACAATGCACGGTTTGTTGCCAACCACTTCTGTCCACGCCATGCAATTTGCCGACCGCCTGAACAACGTAGAAACCTCCGCCATTCGCGAGCTTTTCAAGCTGCTGGGCAAGCCCGGCATCATCAGCTTTGCAGGCGGATTCCCCGACAGCGCGATGTTCGACGTGGAAGGCATTCGCGCCGCCAGCAATGCTGCCCTGGCCGAAGAACCCGGCGCCGCGCTGCAATACGGTGCCACCGAAGGCTACAACCCGCTGCGCGAGCAACTGGCCGCCTTCATGACCAGCAAGGGCGCCAAGGATGTGGCTGCCGACCACCTCATCGTCACCACCGGCAGCCAGCAGGCGCTGGACCTGCTGGGCAAGACGCTCATCAGCCCCGGCGACAAGGTGATCGTAGAAGGCCCCACGTTCCTGGCCACCATCCAGTGCTTTCGCCTGTACGGCGCCGAACTCATCAGTGCGCCCATCGACGGCAACGGCGTGAAGACCGACGAGCTGGAAAAGCTCATCGCCGAGCACAAGCCCAAGTTCGTCTACCTGATCCCCACCTTCGGCAACCCCAGCGGCGCCATGCTGAGCCTGGAGCGCCGCAAGGCCGTGCTGGAGATGGCGGTGAAGCACAACACGCTGATCGTCGAGGACGACCCCTACGGCGACCTGTACTTTGGCGATGCGCCTCCACCCAGCCTGCTCAACCTGTCGGCCACCGTGCCCGGCAGCCGCGATCTGCTGGTGCACTGCGGCAGCTTGAGCAAAGTGCTGTCGCCCGGCCTGCGCGTGGGCTGGATGATTGCCCCGGCCGAGCTGCTGGGCAAGGCCACCATGTGCAAGCAGTTCAGCGATGCACACACCAGCACCTTTGCGCAGGCCACGGCCGCGCAGTACCTCAAGGCCGGCCGCATGCCTGGCACCCTGGCCCATGTGCGCAAGGTGTACGCCGAGCGCGCCCAGGCCATGGGCGATGCGCTGCGCAAGGAGCTGGGCGACGCCATCGAGTTTGTGCAGCCCCAGGGCGGCCTGTTCGTGTGGGCGCGCCTCACGGGTGCGGGCGGCAAGGTGGCCGACGGCAATGTGCTGGCCAAGCGCGCGATTGAAAAGGGCGTGGCCTTTGTGCCCGGCACGCCGTTCTTCTGCGCCAACCCCGACCACGCCACCTTCCGCCTGTCGTTCGCGACGGCCGATGTGGACAAGATCCGCGAAGGCGTAGCGCGCCTGGGCCAGGCGATCTGACGCCTCCATGTCCGACGCCAACGATCTCACCAGCATCCTCCAGCGTCTAGAAAGCCTGGAGATCAAGGCCAGCTTTACCGAAGACCTGCTGGACCAGCTGAACATGACCATCTACCAGCAGCAGCAACTGATCGACCGGTTGACGCACGAGGTCATACAGCTGCGCCAGCAGGCGCCCGAAGGCGGCTCGAACGGCCCGCGCAACCTGCGCGACGAACTGCCGCCGCATTACTGATCGGAGTTGATCCGATCGCTCGGTCTATGCCCTGACGGACCGCCAGGCGGCCTCGGCCAGCTCGGTGCGGTAGGTAGTCGGCGAGGGCAAACCAACCTGGGCCCCATTGCCCGACAGCCAGGCCCTGCAGTAGCTCTGCACCGGCCCCATCACCAACGACGGCATCAGCTCGCACGGCAGGTCGCGCAGCGCGCCGGACCGGCGGTGGGGCTCAAACCACGCCACCAGCGCCTGGTTGCGGCGCCGCGCGGCCTCGACCAGGTCCGGCGTGCGCGGGCCGGCGGCCACGGCGCCCCGCGCCTGGAACAGAAAACGCGCCCGCTCGGGCTGTGCCACCACCCAGTCCAGATAGCCCGTGACCAGGGCCTGTACACCCGCCTCCACGCCCTGGGCGGCATCCAGCTGCGCCTGCACGCTGCGCGACTGGTCGTGATAGATCTCGAAGAACAACGCCGCCACGATGCCGTCGCGGTTGCCAAAGTGGTGGTAAATGCTGCCTACGCTGGCCCCGCAGCGCGCGCGCACGCCGTCGATGGTGACCGCATCCACGCCGCCTTCGGCCGCGCAGGCCAGGGCGGCGTTCAGGATGTCCTGGCGGCGGTCGGTAGGGGCTTCGGCAGGGGATGAAGTGGGGGGCGGGGAATTGCGGCTTGCCATGGAATGGGATTCTAGAATAAAGTTCTAGAAAAACCTTCTAGTCCACGATCCTCCCATGCATTCCTCTCCTCCAATGGCCGCTCCTGCCGCCCCTGCAGCCGCTGCCTCCATGCCCGGCGCCGCCTTGTACCCGCACCTGCTTGCCCCGCTCGATCTGGGCTTCACCACCCTCAAGAACCGTGTGCTCATGGGCTCCATGCACACGGGGCTGGAGGACGGGCGCGACCTCTCGCGCATGGCGGCGTACTTCCGCGAGCGGGCCGAGGGGGGTGTGGGCCTGATCGTTACGGGGGGCTTTGCACCCAACATTGCGGGCTGGGCCAAGCCGTTTGCAGGCACGCTGGCAACGTCTGGCGCGGCCAAGCGCCACCGCGTGGTGACCGAGGCCGTGCATGCAGCGGGCGGCAAGATCGCGCTGCAGATCCTGCACACGGGCCGTTACGCCTACCACCCGCTGGCCGTGGCGCCATCGCGGCTGCAGTCGCCGATTTCGCCGTTCACGCCGTTTGCGTTGTCGGCACGCGGGGTGGATCGCCAGATACGCGCGTTCGTCAATTGCGCAGTCAAGGCGCGCGAGGCTGGCTACGACGGCGTGGAGGTGATGGGCTCCGAGGGCTATTTCATCAACCAGTTCCTGTCGCAGGCCACCAACCTGCGGCGCGATGAATGGGGCGGTGACTACAGCCACCGCATGCGCCTGCCGGTGGAGATCATCGGCCGCATGCGCGAGGCCGTTGGCAAGGACTTCATCATCATCTACCGCCTGTCGATGATCGACCTGGTGCCCGGCGGCAGCGCGTGGGACGAGATCGTCACCCTGGGCAAGGCCGTGGCCACGGGCGGAGCGAACATCGTCAACACCGGCATTGGCTGGCACGAGGCGCGGGTGCCCACCATTGCCACCAGCGTGCCCCGCGCAGCGTTCGCCTGGGTCACGCAGAAGATGAAGGCCGAGTTTGCGGCCGCAGGCATCACCACGCCGCTGGTCACGTCCAACCGCATCAACACGCCCGAGGTGGCCGAGCAGGTGCTGGCCGATGGCTGCGCCGACATGGTGTCGATGGCGCGCCCGCTGCTGGCCGATGCGGCCTTTGTGAAGAAGGCTGCGCAGGGCCGGGCCGACCGCATCAACACCTGCATCGCCTGCAACCAGGCCTGCCTGGACCATGTGTTCCAGAACAAGACCAGCAGTTGCCTGGTCAACCCGCGCGCCTGCCATGAGACCGAGCTGGTCTATCGCCCCGTTGCATCGCGCAAGCGCGTGGCCGTGGTCGGCGCCGGGCCCGCAGGCCTGACGGCCGCCACGGTGGCGGCCGAGCGTGGGCATGAGGTGCATCTGTTTGACGCTGCACTCGCCATCGGCGGCCAGCTCAACATGGCCAAGGTGATTCCGGGCAAGGAAGAGTTCCACGAAATGCTGCGTTACCTGGCCACGCGCGTGGAAGACACAGGCGTGCAACTGCACCTGAACCGCAAGGTCGCAGCCGCCGATCTGGCGGGCTTTGACGAGGTCGTTGTTGCGACCGGCGTGGAGCCGCGCGACCCGAAGATCCCCGGCCAGGACCACCCCAAGGTGCTGAGCTACATCGACGTGTTGCGCCACGGCAAGCCGGTGGGCGAGCGCGTGGCCATCATCGGCGCAGGCGGCATCGGCTTTGACGTGGCCGAATTCCTCACGCATGGCGACCACCCCTCCACCACGCTCGATTTGCCCGCCTGGAAGGCCGAGTGGGGCATCACCGACCCGGCCGAAGCGCGCGGTGGCCTGGCCGCCAGCGGCCCGCGCGTGACGGCCCCTGCACGGCAGGTGACGCTGCTGCAGCGCAAGAAGGGCAAGCTGGGCAACGGCCTGGGCAAGACCACGGGCTGGATCCACCGCACGGTGCTGAAGATGAAAGCGGTGGAGATGGTGGGCGGCGTGAACTACGAGCGCATTGCCGACGAAGGGCTGCTGGTGTCGTATGGCGAGAAGCGCGAAGACCCGACCTGGATTCCGTGCGACACCATAGTGCTGTGCGCGGGCCAGGTGCCGTTGCGCAGCCTGGCGCAGGACCTGGAGGCCCAGGGCCGCAAGCCCCACCTGATCGGTGGTGCGCTGGAGGCGGGTGAGCTGGACGCCAAGCGCGCCATCGACCAGGCGGCGCGGCTGGCGGCGCGCCTGTAGACCGGTGTGTGGATTGCCTGCGGGGAGCTCACAGGGACTCACAGGGCCTGTCAGGCGCATTGTTGAGGTTGTTTTGGCCGGTAGCGCTAGTGAATCATGCCTGAGTAGCTATTGTTTTGATAGTGAATGCAATGCACAGACTGCCGTGCCGGGCCGCCGCCGCTGTGCGCGCGCAGCCCCTCAGGCGGTCGGATGCAAGGCGTTGAACACCCGCAGCGCCGCCCAGGCGTCGTTGGCTGCGTAGACCAGCTGGGCCTCGCTCAGCCGGGCGTTAGCCCAGTTGGAGGTGGCGGCCTTTTTAGACTTGATGAAACGCCGGTTGAACAGCACGGCCACGGCCCCTTTCACGCCCATGTCCTTGCGGTAGCCGTGTTGGCGGAACACGGTGTTCAGCTCCAGCACATCGGCGGGCTGCACGCCCAGCTTGTGCTGGATGCGCTTGGTGTCGTCGCCCAGCCCAAAGCCTGCCTTGGTCACACCGCGCAAGGCCAGCAGCTCGGCCACACGCGCGCGGCAGCCGGGGTCGTGCAGCTGGAACACCCAGGCCCGCTCCAGTGTGGCCAGTTGCACGATGTGCGGGCCGTCCGACGCCTCGCCCTGCACAAAGGTGGGTTTGGATTCGGTGTCAAAACCCCAGGCGCTCGCACCGGCCAGCGCATCGCAAGCCTGGTCGGCCTGGGCAGGTGTGGAGACGAGGGCGATGCGGTCCAGGCCCAGGCGTTCAAAGGGCTCCAGCAGCGCGATCTGGTCTTTGTCGGGTGTGGGGCGCGGGGCGGTGTGCGCAGAGGGTTGGCGGGGCGTGGAGGGCGGCTGGCGCCGCGAAGGAGGAGAGTCCGTCATGCGGGCCATTGTGACGTGCAGGTGGCCCTTCAGCGTTTGCCGGTTTTGCGCAGGCGGGGCGCCTCTGCGATCTGCGCCAGGGCCTGCTCGCAGGCGGCCACCGACTGGGCTTGCCGCCCTGCCAGCCAGCCCGCGCCAAACCAGGCGTTCGGCTCGCCCGACTCTGCCAGTTCGCGGTACAGCACCGCCGCCACACGCTCGTCGTTCAGGCGGCCCAGGGCCGACAGCGCAGGCTGCAGGCTGTCGAGAAACCGGGTGCTGTGCGCATCCAGTGCGGGCGCCACAAAATCGGTGAGGTAACGCAGGCGCTTGAGTCGTTTGCGCAGCCGGTGCTGTGCCTGGGGCGTGCGCGTGGCAAAACCCCGTGCGCCTTTTTGCACCTGGGCATGCAGTGCGCGCAGGCGCTGCTGCAGCAGGCGGCGCGTGGCACGGGCGTCCAGACCTTCTGGGGCACTGCCCGTGGCATCCAGCCCTGGGGTGGTAAAGGCCATCAGATGCACCAGCGCTTCCTGAAAGGCCGCATCGCGCACGATGTGTTGTGTAGCCTGGGCCTCCAGCCCGGTAGCGCCGTTCGGGTGGGTGGACAGGGGCGGCGCTCCGGCATCGCGCAGTTCGGCACCGATACGTTGCATCACCTGGCTGCGGTCCCGCAGGTGGCCGAGCTGCTGGAACACATGGACCAGGGGCGGCTCCCAGGCGGGGTCCAGGTGGCCCGGGGCCAGCGGTGCCAGCTCGCGCAGGGCGGTGCGCAGGCGGCGGATGCCGATGCGCAACTGGTGCAGTTGCTTTTCATCGTTGGACCCTTCAGCCAGGTCGCTGGCAGGGCCCAGGATCTGCTGCAGGCACTGCGCCACCACGGCGCGCTGCAGGGCCAGCCCGGCGGGCAGTTGCTGGTACAGGGGGGAAGGGGACCGGGCCTTGCGGGGCGAACTGCTATCGGGTGCGGCCAGCAGGCGCTCGCCCCGTTCGGCCTTGGACACGGTGCTCAGATACAGCCCATGCCGCGTGGCCCACTGCGCGGCGAGCGCTGCAAGGCCCGTCACGGGCCCGGTCTTCAGTTCCAGCTCCAGCTCGCAAATGGGGGCTTCGGCCTGCCGCGCTGTGCCCCGGTGGGCCACCACCCGGCCGGTGTCCAGCGCCAGCTCGACCACGGTTCCCTGGCGGGTGATGTCGCGGGTCAGCCGGTCCATCTCGGTGCCATAGGTCTCGACGAGGGGGCTGCCTGCGGCTTGCAACGCCTGCTGCAGCCGCGCGCCCGCCACGGTGCCACTGTGCAACTGAGGTTGGGGCTCGGGCGCGGTGCCTTCGGTGGCGGGGCCGCGTGCGACGTTGTGCTCCTGCCGGTCCAGCGGGCCATCGCCCAGCGCCTTGACGGTTTGCACCCACTGGTCGCCCTCACGCCGCAGGCGAAACGCAATGCCGCGTGACCCCAGTGCGCCGTCGGGCGTGTCGAAGTAGCGGGCCTCCATACGGATAGCGGTACACCGGCCCCGGCGCAATGCCGCTTGCACAGCGGCCAGGCGCTCGGGCGGGATGCAGAATTTGAATTCGATTTCCATGATGGCGGCATTATCCTGTGGTATTCCCTTCACAGGGCGATGCCGGATCAAGATGGTGCTCTGGTTATTTTTGAATAATCAATGATTCACGCGAAAGCGGATTTATTGCGATGAGCGATTGAAAGACGATATCAAGCTCATGCCCAACGGTTTTCCTTGATTATCTCGGATGGAGGTAATAATTTTGAATGCCGAAGCCTGAACCCGGTCGGGCAGGCGCACAAAATTATTTTCTTGTACCAAGGTGTCTCCATTGAGGAACGACCACAGAATGAACCGCAAGGCCTGGGCCGTCTGATCGGGGTTCTGCGTGACCTTGGGGAACACCACAAACGTGCCCATGGTGATGGGCCACACCGATTTGCCGGGCCGCTGCGTCAAGGTGCTGTTGAAAACCCCGGTGGCCGACCAATCGCTGTTGGCCAGTGCTGCCTTGAAAGCGTCGATGGAGGGTTTGACGTATATGCCGTCGGCATTTTTCATCTGCACGGTGGTCAGGCCGTATTCGGCCACGTAGCCGTGGTCCACATACCCGATGGCGCCCACCGTGTCGCGCACGCCCTTGGCCACTCCGTCGCTGCCTTTGAAGGCCAGCACCCCTGCAGGCCAGGCAATGCTGGTTTTGGCGCCGTAGGTTTTTTTCCATTGCGGGCTCACCTTGCCCAGGTAGTCCGCAAAGTTGTAGGTGGTGCCCGAGCCATCGGCGCGCACCACCACCTTGATCGGCAGGTCGGGCAGGGGCAGATCGGGGTTCAGCGCGGCGATGTCGGCTGCATTCCAGCGGGTGATTTCGCCCATGAAGATGCGGCTGAGCACCTCGCCCGTCAGGCGCAGCTGGGCGTTGGACACCTTGGGCAGGTTGACGATGGGGCTGATGCCGGTGATGGCCACGGGCAGCGCCAGCAGGCCATGCTCCAGCAGGTCTTTCTCGGCGGGGTACACGTCGGTCGCACCAAAGCCGACGGCTTGTTGCTGGATCTTTTTCATGCCTGCGCTGGACCCCACCGGGTCGTAGTTCACCGCGATGCCAGTCACCTTGGCATAAGCCTTGGCCCAGCTGCGGTAGATGGGGGCCGCCGCCGAAGAGCCTGCGCCCGTCACGGTCTGCGCGCCGGCCAGCCCCGCCTGCACAAGGGCCATGGTTGCCAGCAGAAGAAAGTAAATATATTTCATGTGTTTTATGTAATGGTTTTTATGAATAACGATATGCCACGCACTATTTCCGGTGCAATGAAAGTCGGCGCACTCTCATTGAGCGGGTAAGCCGCTTGCGGTGCCGATCCTAGCAAAATGACAGCGATTTGAAGCATTGGCCTCAGCGGTCAAGGTTTCTCGTTCCGTCATTAATCTGTCATTTGAAACAATTAGTATCTTTCGCATTCCGCCGGAAATTCGCCGTAGGCAACGGGTGGGCGTTCTCCAGCGGGCCACACGCGTTCTTTCCCACAAGGCGGCGACGCCTCGGCGGACCTTCACGAAAGATTCAGATGCTTCAAAAAATGAAAATTGGTACCCGGCTGGCGCTGGCGTTTGCCGTGCTGTTGTTGCTGATCTCAGCCCTGGCGGCGGGTGGCATCAGCGGGGCCAAGCGGTTGACGGAGCGCAGTGCAGCCCTGTACGGCGACCGCACCGTGCCGATGGGCGTGCTGGCCGAGATCAGCCACCTGACGCAGCGCAACCGTGTGCTGGTCATGGACATGCTGATGGACCCCGGCACCAGCAACCTGGAAGCCAGCCACGCGGCCCTGACCGCCAATGTCGAGCGCATCCAGACCCTGTGGAAGGACTACGCCGCCAAGCCCCTGGCGGCCGAGGAGCAGGCCCTGGCGCAGGCCTTTGCCGATGCCAATGCCACCTATCTGGACAAGGGCCTGATCCCGGCGTCGGCCGCGCTGGTGGCTGGCAAGTACGACGACGGTTCGGAGCTGTACATCACCCAGATCCGCCCCAACGCGCTCAAGGTGCAGGACGCCATCGAGCGCCTGGTGGCACTGCAGATCAACGTGGCCGCAGCAGAGTTTGCCGGGGCCCGCGCCATGAGCGACACCATCCACTGGTGGATGCTGGCCGCAACGGCCCTGGCACTGCTGGCGGGCGCGGCGATGGCCTGGGTCATCACCCGCTCCATCTCGCGCCCGCTGCGCCAGGCCGTGGTGCTGGCACGCACCGTGGCCGGGGGCGACCTGACGGCGCAGATTGAGGTGCGCGGCAATGACGAGACCGCCGAGCTGCTGGGGGCCCTGCGCGAGATGAACCACCAGCTGGTACGCGTGATCACCGAGGTGCGCGCCAGCACCGAGACCGTCGCGCACGAGGCCGTGGTGATGGCGGGCGGCACCGAAGACCTGGCACGCCGCACCGAGGTGCAGGCGTCCAATCTGCAGGAGACGGCCGCGTCGATGGAGCAGCTGACCATCACGGTGCAGCACAACACCGACAACGCCCAGCGTGCCACTGCGCTGGCGCAAGAGGCGAGCAGCGTGGCCAACGAAGGCGGCAGCGTGATGCGCGACGTGATCGCCACCATGCAGGAGATTAAGACCCAGTCGCAGAAGATCACGGACATCATCAAGGTGATCGACGACATCGCCTTCCAGACCAACCTGCTAGCGTTGAATGCAGCGGTGGAGGCGGCGCGCGCCGGTGAGCAGGGCCGGGGCTTTGCCGTGGTGGCGGGCGAGGTGCGGGGCCTGTCGCAACGCAGCAGCATGGCGGCCCGGGAGATTCGCGGCCTGATCTCGGCGAGCGTTCAGGGCGTGGAGCGCGGGTCCACGCTGGTGGGGCAGGCGGGCGAGCGTGTGGCCAACACCGTGCACCATGTGAACCAGGTGGTCTCGCTCATCACCGCCATCAAGGAGGCGGGGCAAGAGCAGGCCCGCGGCATTGCCCAGATCGGCGAGGCCGTGCGCCAGCTGGACGCGGCCACGCAACAGAACGCGGCACTGGTGGACGACAACTCGTCCGCCTCGACCGGCATGAAGAGCCAGGTCAAGCGCCTGCTGGAGGTGATTCACCAGTTCCGCCTGGCGCCCGATATGCCATTGTCGGCCGGGGATGCGCCCCTGCTCGCAGCCTCAGGCGTGCCTGCTGCGGCGGCCTTGGAGGGCCGAGGGGGCAGCCGGGCGCAACTGGCCCTTTCGGCCCGCTAGCCTGGCGGTGGCGAGGCTTCGGTGATCGCGTGGCTTGTGCCGTCAATGACAGAGACGTTGCCACCCACTCCGCCAGGCGCCGCGCCATGAACCGCACCGATGTATTGATCGCGATTGCCGAGGTGGCGCGCAGCGGTGGCGCGACCGCGCCCGAAGACGCCATTTCGCAGCTGGCGATGATCATTGATGATCTGGAGTTGTCCTGCAGCGGCTCGGAGCAGGTGATGGAGATGCTGCTGCGCATTGCCGCCTGCCTGTGGAGCCTGCAGCAGGAACGCATGCGCCTTTGAATACTGGCCTCGGGATTCGGCGCCGTCCTGATCCGTCGCCGCTCAAGACGACAGACGTGCTCACTCGCCCAGCGTTTCGAGCGAAGCCACCTGGTTGCGCCCCCGGTGCTTGGCCAGGTACAGCGCCTGGTCGGCGCGGTCGAGCATGTCACGCAGGCTCCGGTCGCTCTGGCGGAAGGTGCTCACACCCAGGCTGGTGGTCACGCGGTAGCTGTGGCCTGCATCGTCCGTCAGCTCCAGTGCGCGAATGCTGTGCAGCATGCGCGTGGCAACCTCCAGGCCCTCAGCCAATGTAGTCACCGGCAGCAGCACGCCAAACTCTTCGCCGCCCAGCCGGCCCACGGCATCGCTGGCGCGCAACTGGCCCTTGATGGCCTGTGCAAACGCCATCAGCGCGCGGTCGCCCTCCAGGTGGCCAAAACGGTCGTTGATGGTCTTGAAGTGGTCCAGGTCCAGCATCAGCAAGGTCAGGGGTTCGCCGTTGCTGCGTGAATGGGCGTAGGCCGACTCGGCACATTCCAGAAACGCGCGGCGGTTGGCAATGCCCGTCAGCATGTCGGTGGTGGCCAGGCGCTGCAGTTCGCGCTCCAGGTTCTTGCGCTGCGTCACGTCGCGGTAAATGCCCTCGACCCCCGCAAAATTGCCGGTATGGTCGTACAGCGCGTGGCTGCTGATGGAGATGTCGATCACCGTGCCATCGCGCCGCACCATCTGGCCCGGAAAGTCCGACACCTCGCCGTGCTCCATGATTGCGGCCTTGAACGCGTCGCGGTCTTTGCTCTGGGGGTAGTACGACTCGGCGGTGCGGCCTTCGATTTCATGCGGTTCGTAGCCGAGCACGCGGCGCACGCCAGGGCCTACATGCTGCACGATGCCCTGCGCGTCGGTGCGGTAGTACACGTCCTGCATGTTGTCGAACAGGCGCCGGAAGTTCTGCTCGCTCTCGCGCAGCTGGGCCTCGATCTCGCTCTGGTGCGTCATGTCCATGCCGCACATGAGCACGGCGGGCGCACCGTCCCATTCAATGGCCACGCTGCTGATCAGCACCATGCGCAGGTTACCCCGCTCGGTGCGGATGCGGAACTCGGACGACTTGTTGGGCCGTCCGGCCTGCTCGGGCACGGCCACCTGCTGGATGCGGTTGGTGGAGCGCACCTGATCCAACGGATGCACAAAGTCGCCGGACAGCCGCCCGATCAGGCTGTCGATGCTGGGCGCCTCCAGCAGCTCCATGCTGGCGGCGTTGGCAAAGCGGATGGCACCCTCTTGTGTGACAAGCACAGCCGCTGGCAACAGGTGCAGCAGGCGCAGGTCGTGGTTCATGGGCTGGTGGGTAACCAAAAGTAATGCACCATTGTGGCACCGGTAACAGGCGCCTTCAAAGATCATCTGTCGCAGGCAGTACTATCGCCCATGAGAAAAACTTTCCAACTCCACGTTGAAGGCAAGAACCGCGACCGCGTTCTGGATGCCGTCAAGCACGAAATCCGCAAATACATTAAGCGCGAACGGCGCCGCAACCTGCCCGAAGGTGCCGACTTCTGGGACTTTGACTGTCGGTTTGGCCGCACCAAAGAAGACGCCGCTGTGGCGCATCTGTCGGCCTTGACCGGCTTGATCAACGGCGTGGTGGCCGAGGGTGGCGCCCAGTTCTATGTGGAAATTCTGGCCAAACCCGCCAAGCGCACACCCCGGCTCTCAGGGCAGGCACCGCAGGGCGGGGCCGATGACTTGGGCGGGGACGAAGAAGACGTCGTGTGAGCCCGGGCCCTGGGTGTGTACCACCCGTGCCCACTCTGTATCCCTACACTGCAGGCCCCTTCAGGGGCCTTTTTTCTGGTCGGCTGGGGTTTGAGCGGCTTGCGCTGCGGCGGCCGCGCGCAGCTTGTCCTTTTTGCTGGGGCGCTTGCCCTTGATGCCACCGGTGCCTTGAGGATCTGCGGGGGATGCGAACTGGGGCGTTTCGGTCGGCTCAAAGCCTGCGATCTGCTCGCGCGGAATGGTGAGGTGCTGGCGCTTTTCGATCAGCCGGAAATGCGCCTCGGCATCGGCCGTCACAAAGCTCACGGCCATGCCGCTTTCGCCCGCCCGGCCGGTGCGGCCGATGCGGTGGACGTAGTCCACTGCAGAACGGGGCAGGTCGTAGTTCACCACGGCGGGCAGCTGTGCAATATCGATGCCGCGCGCGGCCAGGTCGGTGGTGACCACCACCTGCCAGCGCTCGTCCTTGAACTCCTGCAGCGCTTGGTTGCGCGCGCCCTGGCTCAGCCCGCCGTGGAACGGCGTGGCGTAGATGCCCGCCTTGTAGAGCTTTTCGGCCACATGCTCGGCCGCGTATTGCGTGGCCACAAACACCAGCACGCGCGACCAGTTGTGTTCCTTGACCAGATGGCGCAGCAGCTGGGTGCGGCGGCTCCCATCCACCGCAATGGCGCGTTGTTCGATGGCGGGCTCGTTGCCCGGGGTGTGAGGCACCTCTACCCGCACGGGGTTCTGCAGAAGGCCATCGGCCAGCGCCTGCACTGCAGCGGGAAAGGTGGCCGAGAAAAACAGGTTCTGCCGCCGGGCGGGCAACAGCGCCAGCACGCGCTGCAGTTCGTCGGCAAAGCCCAGGTCCAGCAGCCGGTCGGCTTCGTCCAGCACCAGGTGCGCCACGGCCGACAGGCGCAACGCGTTGTGGTCCACCAGGTCCAGCAGGCGCCCCGGGGTGGCCACCACAATGTCGGCACCACCGCGTAGGCCCAGCATCTGTGGGTTGATGGATACGCCGCCAAACACGATGGCGATCTTGAGCGGTTGCTGCAGGTGCTGCGCCAGGCTGCGCAGCACTTCGCCCACCTGCGCGGCCAGTTCACGCGTCGGTACCAGCACCAGGGCACGCACCCGGCGCGGCCCGCCGGTGGCGCTGAGCTGCAGCTGCTGCAGCAAGGGCAGTGCGAAGGCCGCCGTTTTGCCCGATCCCGTCTGCGCCGCACCCAGCAGGTCTACCCCTTGCAGGATGGCCGGAATGGCGCCTGCCTGAATGGGCGTGGGCGCCACAAAACCCGCCTGGGTGGCGGCGTGGACAAGGGCGGGGGAGAGACCGAGGGAAGCAAAAGGCATGGAAAGGCGCTGGAGAGGCGTTGAAGGGGGCACGCAACGTAGCGCAGACAAAGCAGTGATGGCCCGCATTGTCGCCGCAGTTGCCCGATGCGCTCTTCCTACAGGCCTGCAATGCCTGGCTTGTACCTGCCGGATCGCAGGGAATGCGAGTGCCCGTTCTCTGCGTTGGGCAACCGATAATCGGGCCGCTTCGTTTTTCGTTGACTGTTTTCCCGGACCCGAACCCCATGGCTTTGCCCCTAGATACCTCCGCCATCACCCACGGCATCCAGCTGGCGGTGGCGCCCGTGTTCTTGCTCACTGCGGTGTCCGGCATGATCGGTGCGGTGGCCGGCCGACTGGCCCGCATCATCGACCGGGCGCGTGTGGTGGAAGACCGCGCGCGCGTCAACACCGAACCCGAATTCCTGGCCCGTGCCTACAAAGAGCTGGGCGACTTGCGCTTGCGCGGGCGGCTGGCCAACGGCTGCATTGCGCTGCTGACGTTCTGTGCCTTCCTGATCGGCACGACCATCATCCTGCTGTTCCTGGGCGAAACCACGGACTTCCAGTCCAGCCGCCTCGCGGTGGGCGGGTTTCTGGCGGGCGTTGCCTGCTTTTTGCTGGCCCTGGTGTGTTTTCTGACCGAGACGCTGCTGGCCACGCGCCTGCTCGACTTTCACATGTTGCAGCAAGAAGTGGAGGGGAAGAAGCCATGAAGTCTTTCGCCGACCTGGGGGGCCTGGTGTATTCCACCGAGTCGGGCCGCATGTGCCCCGCCTGCCGCCAGCCGGTGGCGCAGTGCGTGTGCAAGCAGAACAAACCGCTGCCCACGGGCGACGGCATCGTGCGCGTATCGCGCGAGACCAAAGGGCGCGGCGGCAAGGCGGTCACCTTGGTCAAGGGCGTGTTGGTGGACGAGGCCACGCTGGAGCAGCTGGGCAAGCAGCTCAAGACCGCGTGTGGCAGCGGCGGCACGGTGAAGGACGGCGTGATCGAGGTGCAGGGAGACCATGTGGAGCGGGTGATGGCCGCGCTGCAGAAGCTGGGCCACAAGGTCAAGCGCGCGGGCGGCTGAGCGGGGCAGGGCAATGGACGCAGAGAAACTGCAGCGCCTGGTCTCCACCGAGATGCCGTACGGCAAGCACAAAGGCACACTGCTGGCCGACCTGCCGGGCAACTACCTCAACTGGTTTGCGCGCGAAGGGTTCCCCAAGGGCGAGCTGGGCCAGTTGCTGGCACTGATGCACGAGATCGATCACAACGGGCTGTCGGACCTGCTGCGACCCTTGCGCGGGCGCTGAGAGGCCTGCACCATCGCAAAAACTGGGGCGTTCCTTTGGTTGCTGGCGACCATAATGCACGTCGTCAGACCAACAACCATACCGAGGGAATGCACATGAAGGGCAATATCGCTGCGATCGTTCTGGTCGTACTGGGCGTGTTTTTTCTGCTGACCAACCTGGGACTGATCAGCATCAGCCTGCGCGAGCTGCTGCGCGTGTGGTGGCCGGTGGCGCTGATTGCGGTGGGCGTAGCGCTGTTCTTCACGCCGGGCAACAAGAGCAAATAATCCGGGGAGGGCGCGGACCCTGCTGGCGCGCGAGGTGCCAGTCCTCAGCCCTGCTGGGCCCCTTCGCTGCCGTGGGGGTGGGCGCCGTGCCCGCCATGCTCCTCGCGGCGCTGCACAAAACCAGGGTCGTTGCCAAAGTAGCCCCGGAACAGGTTGCGTGCAATCCCATGGGCCGCCACCTGCAAGTCGCGCGCCACCTCGGGTGCAAACAGGCGGCTGGTGTGTTGTTGCCACAGCCCCACCCAGGCCGCAAAGTGGGCAGGGGTGACGCCCTCCAGCGCCATGTGTTTGCCGAAGACATCGCCCTTGAAGCTGCGGGTGCCCAGCGCGACGGTGCTCCAGAAGTCCACCAGCCGCTGCAGGTGGGCGTCCCACTGGCCGTGCAGGGCCTTTTCAAACACCGGGCCCAAGAGCGGGTCGCGCCGCACGTCCCCGTAGAAGCCGTGCACCAGCTGCGTGATGCTCTCCACGCTGGGGGGGAGCTGGCTGGCGGGATGTGTGCGGAGGGCTTCGTCGGTCATGGCGGCAGTGTGCCCGCTCACTGGCAACCGCAGGCTGACGTGGCACAAGCTTGCGCCGGAGCAGCGTTGGCTTCGAACCGCGGAAACAGCACGTTGTTTTCCAGGTGGATGTGGTTGATGAGGTCGTCGCCCAGCTGGGCAATGCCTGCGTAGAGCGCGCGCCAGGTGTTGCATGCGCCTTGGGGGGGCGTGGCGTCATTCGTCAGCGCGTTGAGCTTGTCCAGCGCTTCGCCATGGTCCACGTGTTCGGCGCGCATCATGCCGATGGGCTGGCCCACAAAGGGGTTGCCGCCGTTCTTGAGCATCGGGAACAGCACCTGTTCTTCCTTGAGCATGTGCGACAGCAGCTCGTCGTGCATGGCCTCCAGGTGGTCGGCCAGGCCGACCGGTACCTGCGGGTGGTCGCGGTGCACGGCTTCCACGCGGCGGGCCATGCGAATCAGCTCGGGCAATTGCTGGCGGTGCACCTCGTGGTAGCGCGCCAGGATGTGGTCGATGAGCGCACTGGGCGACGCCGCCTCGGGCACGGCGTCGCTGCGCTGCAGGGCCGCCAGCTCGGCCAGCACGGCGTCGGCGTCCAGCCCCTTGTCGGCAGCCGCCTTGGCCAGACTCACTTGGCCGCCGCAGCAAAAGTCCAACTTGAGGCGCCGAAACACCGCCGTGGCGCCCGGCAACTGCACGGCGATCTGGCCGATCTGCTGCTCGGCGCTCAGTGCCAGCGGGGTGGTGGGGGCTGTGGCGTGCAGGGTGTCGATGCGGGCGTTCATGGTGGTCCTTTAAAGATTCATATCGTGTGAATATTTTAGCGAATAAAATTCAGGCTGTATGCATCTTTTTGATTGATCTGCGGCAAACCCATGCGACTGACCCAATGGACCGACTACACGCTGCGCGTGCTGATGTACTGCGCTGCCACCGAGGGGCGGGCGCAGCCCGTCACCATCACGGAGGTGGCCGAGGGCTACGGCATCTCGCGCAGCCACCTGATGAAGATCGTGCAGCAGCTGTCGGCCCAGGGCCTGCTGGAGACGACGCGCGGGCGGGGTGGTGGCATGCGGCTGATGGTGCCGGCCTCGTCCATCCACATTGGCGCAGTGGTGCGTGCCACCGAGACGGACTTCAACCTGGTGGAGTGTTTTGACCCCGCCTCCAACCAGTGCCGCCTGAGCAGCCACTGTCGGCTGAAAGGGGTGCTGGGCCAGGCCATGCAGGCCTATCTGGCGGTGCTGGATGGCGTGACGCTGGCGGACCTGGTGGCGCCCACGTCACCGCAGGGTGTGGCGCTGCAGGCCACGGTGGCGGCCCCGCGCGCAGGCAGTGCCCGCCGCAAGACCGCGTTGGTGCCCGGATTGCCCGATGCACCTGGTTTTGAATAAAAACGGCGTGATGCGCTAGTGCTACATGCCTGGATAGCTATCAAATTAATAGTATCTCGTTGCGCCCTTTAGGTATTGAGGCGCCACGCTGCTCAGCGCAGCACTTCGAGCAGGCGGTCCAGCCCGCCCTGGTTGATGGCCACCTTGGCCTGTGCACGCACGGCGGGCTTGGCGTGGTAGGCCACGGACAGGCCGGCAACGCCCATCATGGGCAGGTCGTTGGCGCCATCGCCCACGACAATCGCCTGCTGCGGCGAAATGCCCATCAGCGAGGCCACTTCCAGCAGCGTGCGGCGCTTTTCTGCGCCATCGCAGATGTCGCCCCAGGCCTGGTCCACCATGCGGCCCGTCAGCTGGCCGTCTTGCACTTCCAGCATGTTGGAGCGCGCAAAGTCGATACCCAGCCCGGCCTTCACGCGGTCGGCAAAGAAGGTGAAGCCGCCCGAGACCAGCAGCGTGGTCAGGCCTGCGGCCTTGGCGGCGGTGATCAGCTCTTTGGCGCCGGAGTTGAAGCGCAGGCGCTCGGTGAACACCTGCTCCATGTGCTGCACCGTCACGCCCTTGAGCAGCGCCACACGCTGGCGCAGGCTCTCCTTGTAGTCGGTGATCACGCCCTGCATGGCTGCCTCGGTGATGGCGGCCACCTCGGCCTTGCGGCCGGCGGCATCGGCGATTTCGTCCACGCACTCGATGTTGATGAGGGTGGAGTCCATGTCAAAAGCGATGAGCTTGTAGGCAGACAGGGACAGCGGAGGCTCGATGCCCTGGATGACGAGGCCAGGGGCGAATTCGGTTGCGTGGGTCATGGCAGAAAATAGGGGAACAAATGCGGGGTAAGAACCCGCAATGGTATCCCTGGCGGGCTTCTGCTCCCGCCTTGCCCGCCGTGCTTCGCGCGCAGGTTCTCGTCAGATCCCTTACCTCAGCGCGGATGCGGCAGGTTCTGGCTGCCGCCTTTCAGCGCCTTGGCGGCCGGATTGGGCTGGGGCGGCTCGTTCATCTTGACCAGGAACATGCGCACAAAAAATGCAGCCATGCAGATCATGAACCCGATGCCGATGATGCTCATCAGGCCGTAGTCGGTAGAAAACAGATCGTTCAGCAGCTTCATGGAGACCCTCCTCGTTGTGGTGGTGTTCACCACTATCCGGCGGTCCCTGCGGCGGCTGCTTGTGCTGTGTCAAAGACTGCGGCGTGTGGGCCAGATGCAGGTCAAACCATGGCGGGATAGCGGCCGGTGCCTTCGGGCCAAGGCGTGAGCACCTCGAACCCGTCGGCCGTCACGGCCACCATGTGTTCCCACTGGGCAGAGAGCGAGCGGTCGCGGGTGACTACGGTCCAGCCGTCGGCCAGCTCCTGCGTGTCGCGCTTGCCGGCGTTGATCATGGGCTCGATGGTGAAGACCATGCCTTCCTCCAGCCGCAGGCCCTGGCCGCGCTGCCCGTAGTGCAGCACCTGGGGCTCGTCGTGGTAGATCTGCCCGATGCCGTGGCCGCAGTATTCGCGCACCACGCTGAACCGCTCGCGGTGGGCCACGCTCTGTATGGCATGGCCCACATCGCCCAGCGTGGCGCCGGGACGCACCTGGGCAATGCCCGCGCACATGGCTTCGTAGGTGGTGTCCACCAGTCGGCGCGCCAGCGGGCTGGGCTCGCCCACAAAGTACATGCGGCTGGTGTCACCAAACCAGCCGTCCTTGATGATGGCCACGTCGATGTTGATGATGTCGCCCGACTTGAGCACTTGGCCGGGCGACGGAATGCCGTGGCAGATCACGTGGTTGACCGAGGTACACACCGTTTTGGGATATCCCAGGTAGCCCACGTTGGCGGGGGTGACCTGCAGTTCGTTCACGATGTAGTCGTGGCAGAGCCGGTCCAGCGCCTCGGTGCTGACGCCGGGCTGCACGTGTGGCGTGATCATGTGCAGCACGCGGGCGGCCAGGTGGCCGGCCTCACGCGCCTGGGCGATTTCGGCGGGGGAGCGCAGGGTGACGCGGGACGACTTCATTGAACGCGCCGCCCGCTGTGGCCCGGCTTGGCGGCCACAGAGGCCGCCACCGTGTCCAGATCGAAGCCTCCGGCCTGCTCGGCGCGGATCAGCAACTGGCAGATGTCGCTGTGATCGAGGTTGGGATGCAGTTCGGCCAGCATGCCGATGCGCATCCAGTGCTCTGCCTGTGCGTTGATGGAGCGAGACAGGGCGTTGCTGGCAACGCGCAGGTTCTCGTGCATTTGGTCTGAAATTTTGACAATACCCATGCAGTGAATTGTATTCGAAACATATATGTTTCGTATCGCTGCGTGTCTGCAGTCCTTGTGGTGTGCGTTGGCAACGCTGCGCTACTGCGGCGGCCGCTTCAGATAGAGCTGGTCCGACCAGGTGGCCAGCCACTCGGGCTTGAAGGCCACAAAGATGGCCGCGAGCATGCCCGTCACAAACCCGTCGCCCCAGGCCATGAGCCAGCGGGCCACCAGCGACAGCTCGTTGCCCACTCCGGGCAACAGGTGCCCGGTCCATTGCGAGAGCACACCGGCGGCAAACACGCAGGCCACGGTGCCTAAAAACGCCCGGCCCAGCACGTACACAAACGGCTGGGTGCCCACCCAGCGCCGCAGCAGCGCGCCCAGCGCCAGGGCCAGCGTGGCGGGCACCACCCCCAGCCAGATGGCGGCGCTCAGCGCATCGGCCCAATCGAGTGCGGGTGAAAGCAGACCTGCAATGGCACCCACCGCCAGCAGCACGGGGATGGCCAGCGGCCAGCCCAGCATCAGCACCACCAGGCACGCACCCGACCACTGCAGTTGCAGCGGCATGGCGTGCAGCGTGGGCAGTGCCCACAGCCAGGGCAGAAACACCAGTGTGGCCAGCAACGGCGTCCACAGCGGAGACGCCGCACCGTGGGATTCATGCACCAGCGGCTTGCGGCTGGCCAGCAGGCGCCAGGGCCGCGTGGCCAGGGCGGCCGTCAGCGTCACCAGCGCGAGAAGAGACTCCAGCCACATTGTTTGTTTCTCTTTTGATAGCTGTCAGCGCATGATTCACTATCGCTTGCAGCCTCTTTGGCTTTTAGAGCCTGTTTACGATCTCCCAGGGGGCGCGCAGCGGTCTTTGCGGGGTGGGATGCAAGGCGCGGTGCGCAGTGGATAGCCCAGCTATCCACAAGCGCCGCAACGCCGCAGACCGCCCGCAAAGGCCACTGCCCGAAGGGTTGGAGCGAAATCGGGTGATTGGACGCCCCAGCTGCTTGCATGGGCATGGGCCCATGCTGCGCATCCGACGCCTCCACTTATCCCGATTGCGCGCCAACGCGATCCCCTGCGAGATCGTAAACAGGCTCTTGTAACGCTATGCAGCCACCACGGGTTGCCCCAGGCTGCGCAGAATATCCCGCACCATCTGTGCACGGTCCTTGGGCTCTTTCAACTCGCGCTCGATGCGCAGCTTCTCGTTGCCCGCCAGCTTGATGTGCTTGTTCTTCTGGATCAGCTCGATGATGCGCATCGGGTCAATCGGCGGCTGGGGCTTGAAGGTGATGTTGATGACGCCAGGCGCGGCGTCCACCTTCACCACGCCGTAAGGCTGGCTCAGCACGCGCAGGCGGTGCACGTCGATCAGCGTCTGCGCCTGGGGCGGCAGTTTGCCAAAGCGGTCCACGATCTCCTCGAGCAGGCCGTCGATCTGGTCGGGCGTCTTGGCCGTGGCCAGCTTCTTGTAGAACGACAGGCGCAGGTGCACGTCGCCGCAGTAGTCGTCGGGCAGCAGGGCGGGGGCGTGCAGGTTGATGTCGGTGGTGACCGACAGGGGCGAGAGCAGGTCCGGCTCCTTGCCGGCTTTGAGCGCCTTGACGGCCTCGTTCAGCATCTCGTTGTACAGCTGAAAGCCCACTTCGAGCATGTTGCCGCTCTGGTTCTCGCCCAGCACCTCGCCCGCACCACGGATCTCCAGGTCGTGCATGGCCAGGTAGAAGCCGCTGCCCAGTTCTTCCATCTGCTGGATGGCTTCGAGCCGCTGCTGCGCCTGCTTGGTCAGGCCTTCCACGTCGGGCACCATCAGGTAGGCATACGCTTGGTGGTGGCTGCGGCCCACGCGCCCGCGCAGCTGGTGCAGCTGTGCGAGGCCGAACTTGTCGGCGCGGCTCATGATGATGGTGTTGGCCGTGGGCACGTCGATGCCGGTTTCGATGATGGTCGAGCACAGCAGGATGTTGAAGCGCTGGGCCACGAAGTCGCGCATCACGCGCTCCAGCTCGCGCTCGGGCATCTGGCCGTGGGCCACGGCGATGCGCGCCTCGGGCAAGATTTCTTCGAGCTTCTGGCGGCGGTTTTCGATCGTCTCCACCTCGTTGTGCAGGAAGTAGACCTGCCCGCCGCGCTTCAATTCGCGCAGCACGGCCTCGCGGATCACGCCCGTGCCCTCGTTGCGCACAAAGGTCTTGATCGCCAGGCGCCGCTGCGGCGCGGTGGCGATGACCGAGAGGTCGCGCAGGCCTTCGAGCGCCATGCCCAGCGTGCGCGGGATGGGCGTGGCCGTGAGGGTGAGCACATCCACCTCGGCACGCAGGGCCTTCATCTGCTCCTTGTGGCGCACGCCAAAGCGGTGCTCCTCGTCGATGATCAAGAGGCCCAGGTTGTGGAACTTGGTGGATTCCGACAGCAACTTGTGCGTGCCCACCACAATGTCCACCGTGCCGTCGCCGATGCCCTTGATGGCGGCGGTGATCTCCTTGCCCGAGCGAAAGCGCGAGACCTCCGCCACCTTCACCGGCCATTTGCTGAAGCGGTCCACCAGCGTCTGGTAGTGCTGCTCGGCCAGCAGCGTGGTGGGCGCCAAAAAGGCCACCTGCTTGCCGCCCGTCACCGCCACGAAGGCCGCGCGCAGGGCGACCTCGGTCTTGCCAAAGCCCACGTCGCCGCAGACCAGGCGGTCCATGGGGCGGGGACTGATCATGTCCTGGATGACGGCGTGGATGGCGGCGTTCTGGTCGGCTGTTTCTTCGAAGCCGAAGTCGTTGGCAAAGGTCTCGTAGTCCTGCGGGCTGTAGCGGAAGGCATGGCCTTCGCGCGCCGCGCGGCGGGCGTAGATGTTGAGCAGCTCGGCCGCGCTGTCGCGCACCTGCTCGGCCGCCTTGCGCTTGGCCTTTTCCCACTGGCCGCTACCGAGCTTGTGCAGCGGCGCCTCGTCGGCGCTCACGCCGGTGTAGCGGCTGATGAGCTGCAGCTGGCTCACGGGCACGTACAGCACGGCCTTGTCGGCGTATTCGAGGTGCAAGAACTCCTGCATGGCGGGCGTGCCGTCGGGGTTCTTGTTGCCCACGTCCATGTTGATCAGGCCCCGGTAGCGGCCAATGCCGTGCTGGCTGTGCACCACGGGGTCACCCAGGGTCAGCTCGGCCAAGTCCTTGATCAGTGCCTCGACGTCGCTCACCTGCTCTTGCTTCTTGCGGCGGCGCGTGGTGGGGCCTGCGGCAAACAGCTCGGTCTCGGTGACGAAGTCGATGCCGTCTTCGATCCAGCTAAAGCCCACGGTGAGCCCGGCGGTGGCGATGCCCACCTTTTCGTCGGCGGTGCCCTGGAACTCGGCCAGCGAGTCGAAGGCCGGAGGGTTCACCCCGCTGGCACGCAGAAAGTCGAGCAGGCTCTCGCGCCGGCCATCGCTCTCGGCCAGCAGCAGCACGCGGTGCTGCGTGTTGCGGATGTGGGCATGCAGGCGTGCTAGTGGGTCCTCGGCGCCGCGCACCACCGACAGGTCGCCCAGCTTCTGGAAGTGCGGGTTGTCATCCACATCCTCCACACCGGGGCGGATGGACAGCTGGGCATGCTCCTTGGCGCGGGTGTAGAACTGGTCGGCCGACAGGAACAGCGCCTCGGGCGGCAGTACCGGGCGCTCGGGGTCACCCTGCACCAGGCGGAAGCGGTCCTTGGTGTCCTGCCAGAAGCGCTGGAAGGCCGGTTCCAGGTCGCCGTGCAGCACCACGGTGGCTTCACCACCCAGGTAGTCGAACACGGTGGCCGTATCGTCAAAGAACAGCGGCAGGTAGTACTCGATGCCCGCCGTGGCGACGCCCGCGCCCATGTCCTTGTAGATGCGGCTCTTGGTCGGGTCGCCCTCCAGCATTTCGCGCCAGCGGCTTCTGAACTTGGCCCGCGCGTCGTCGTCCATGGGGAATTCGCGGCCGGGCAGCAGGCGCACCTCGGGCACGGGGTACAGGCTGCGCTGGCTGTCGGGGTCGAAGGTGCGGATGCTGTCGATCTCGTCGTCGAACAAGTCCACGCGGAAGGGCACCAGCGAGCCCATAGGGAACAGGTCGATCAGCCCGCCACGCACGGCGTATTCGCCGGGGCTCACGACTTGGGACACATGCGAGTAACCCGCCAGCGTGAGCTGGGCCTTGAACTTCGCCTCGTCGAGCTTTTGTTTGACCTTGAAGTGGAAGGTATAGCCCGCCAGGAAGGACGGCGGGGCAAGGCGGTACAGCGCCGTGGTGGCTGGCACCAGCACCACATCGGCCTCACCTTGCGAGATGCGCCACAGCGTAGCCAGCCGTTCGCTGATCAGGTCCTGGTGCGGGCTGAAGGTGTCGTAGGGCAGCGTTTCCCAGTCGGGGAACAGCGCGCAGCGCAGACCGGGCGCAAAAAAGGCCATCTCGTCGATGAGCCGCTGCCCGTCGGTGGCGTCGGACGTGACGATGGCGGTGGTGCGGCCGGCGGCCTTGTCGCGCTCGGCCAGGCGGGCCAGCAGCAGGGAGTCGGCGCTGCCCACGGGGCGGGGCAGGGCAAAGCGTTTTCCGGGGGAGAGTTTGGGGAGTTCCATGCGGACGGTGTCGTCAGTGGGCCCGCCGCATCCCCAGAGGCGCGAAACACGCACGGGCTGGATCGGGGGCAACGGGAGATTTTAGAATGAGCGCTCCATGACTGCTCCCCTGCTGCACCCTTCGCTCACCCCCTTGTCGGCCCAAGGGCGTTTTTGGGCGCTGGTGCCCTGTGCCGGGGTTGGGTCGCGGGCTGTGCCGGCAGGTGCAGGCAGCCCCCCTCCAGCACAGCCCGTGCAGGCATCGACCGTGGCGGCGTTTTCGCCCGGCGCAGCGCTGTCTGCCAGCGCTCCTGCGGCGGCGGGCCCGCTGCCCAAGCAATACCACCTGGTGGCAGGCCACCCGATGGTGCTGCACACACTGGCCGCCTTTGCCGGTGTCGGGCGCCTGCTGGGCACGCTGGTGGCTGTGGCACCGGGGGATCGCTTTCTGGATGCCCATGCCCACCCCGCATTTTTTGTGGTCGAGTGTGGTGGCCCCACGCGCGCCGACACGGTGCTGGGTGGCCTCAAGGCGTTGCTGGAGCGTGGTGCGCAGCCTGGCGACTGGGTCCTGGTGCATGACGCTGCGCGCTGCCTGGTGACCTCGGAGCAGATCGATGCGCTCATCGACCAGTGCGCTGGCGACAGTGTGGGCGGGCTGCTGGCGCACAAGCTGGCCGACACGCTCAAGACCTCTATCGACGGCCCGGGCGGCGTGCGCGTGGCTTCTACTGTGGACCGCAGCGACAAGTGGCTGGCGCAGACGCCCCAGATGTTCCGCATCGGCCCGCTGATGGAGGCGATTGACAAGGTGGGCTCCAACGTGACAGATGAAGCCAGCGCCATGGAGGCCATGGGCTTTCACCCCCGGCTGGTGCCCGGCGGGGCACAGAATTTCAAGGTCACTTACCCGGATGATTTCGCGCTGGCGGCTGCCGTGCTGGCCCAGCGGGCGCACAGCACCACGCTGGAGCGTTTTGGCGGCGAGCGGGGGCAGGTGAACATGGCCCCCGGCAAGAAGAATCTTTTTTAAGCCCATCGCACAAGGGCTGCTGGCATCACCGGTCTGCTGCCAACGTTGCGCGGCTTGGGAGTCTGACGGACTGCACCGGCGACCCAACACTCAAACACTCACAAAGACGAAGGCAAGCAGATGAATTTCAGGATTGGAGAAGGTTGGGATGTGCATGCCTTAGTGCCCGGCCGCCGGTTGGTGATTGGCGGAGTGGAGATTGCCCACCCCACAGGCCTGCTGGGCCACTCGGACGCCGACGTGCTGCTGCACGCCATCACCGATGCACTACTGGGCGCAGTGGCCCTGGGGGATATTGGCAGCCATTTTCCTGATACCGATGCTGCATTCCGTGGCGCGGACTCGGGCGTGTTGCTGGCCGAGGCGGCACGGCGGGTGCGCGCTGCGGGCTTTGAGATCGGCAACATCGACAGCACGGTCGTCGCCCAGGCCCCGCGCCTGGCGGCGCACATCCCCGGCATGCGGGCCGCCATCGCCCGGGCGGTGGGTGTGGCGGAGGGCCAGGTCAATGTGAAGGCCAAGACGGCCGAGCGCCTGGGCCCGGTGGGGCAGGGTTTGGCCATGGAGGCACGGGCCATCGCGCTGGTGTACCGGGCATAACCCAGCCTTTTGCCACGGGGCCTGCAGCGCTCAGCTGCTGCCGCGCTCCACGATGGAAAAGCCGATGTCCATCACGGGCTGGGCGACTGCTTTGCCTTCGGCCCGGTCGGCAATCCATCCGGCAGCCGTCTGCCCCATGCGCTTGCCGTCAATGCGCACCGTGGAAAGGGCCGGAGTGACCGTTTCGGCAAAGTCGATGTCGCCAAATCCCACCACCGCGAGTTGCTGTGGTACCAAGATGCCGTGTGCCCTGGCTTCGGTCAGCACGCCCAGGGCCAGCATGTCCGAGCTGCAGAACACGGCGTCGATGTCGGGAACGTCGGCCAACAGGGCAGCCAGCCCGGCACGGCCATCTGCGTGGGTGGTGGGCGATTTGCCCAGTCGAACGGCGGGCGGGCGCAGACCCAGGCGCGCGGCGGCGGCGGCAAAGCCCTGAGCGCGCCGCGCGGCACGCTCATCGCCACCGCTCAGTAGCGCCAGCCGTCGCCGTCCCCTGGCGAACAGGTGCTCGCACACGGCGGCGCCGAGCGCTTCATGGCGCAGGCCGACGAGCATGTCGATGGGGGTGTCGGTGAAGTCCCAGGTTTCAACCACCGGAATGCCCGAGGCCATCAGCAAGCGCCGTCCTTCGGGCGAATGCATGACCCCCGTGAGCACGATCCCGTCAGGCCGCCGGCCCACGATGGCGCGCAGCAGCGCGTCTTCTCTGGAGCGCGCATAGCCCACCTGGCCCACCATGACCTGAAAGCCACGCAGTTCCAGAGCATCGGTGAGGGCCTGCACCATTTCACCGAACAGTGGTCCCGTGAGCGTGGGCACCAGGGCCGTCACCACATGGCTGCGCGCCGAGCGCAACCCGCCTGCTACCAGGTTGGGCACGTAGCCCAGGGCCGACACGGCTTCCTGAACCCGTTCTCTTGTCCGTTCAGACACCTGCTGCGGCGTGTTGATGGCGCGAGACACGGTAATCATCGACACGCCCGCCCGTTCGGCCACCTCGCGCAGCGTGACCGCCGAGCGGTCGCGACCGGAGGGCGGGGCGGGGCGGGCCGGATCAGGAGCTTGCATGGGGGTGGAGTCTAAGCGCGTGTGACTTGAGGCCGACAGCGTCTGCGCCCCCGTGTAGCGGCACGTCTAAAAAATTCGAAGAAATAAGGGTTTTTACTGTGTTGTCTGATGATGTTAACGTTAACATTATCGTAATTCGCAAGAATTTACAGTTATCGAGTCAAATTTTTGCGACTTGTATGACCTGTTGAGACGCTGCAACCAACGCCCGCTATTCACCATGACCCCTCAAGAACTCAAAACCATCATGGGCTCCGGCCTGCTCTCGTTCCCCATCACTGACTTCGACGAGCAGGGCAACTTCCGCCCCAAGACCTACATCGAGCGCCTGGAGTGGCTCGCCCCCTATGGCGCCAGTGCCCTGTTTGCCGCCGGTGGCACGGGTGAATACTTCTCTCTCTCGGGCCCCGAGTACAGCGATGTGATCAAGACGGCGGTGGAGACCTGCCGGGGTAAGGTGCCCATCATTGCCGGCGCCGGTGGCCCCACCCGCACGGCCATTGCCCATGCGCAGGAGGCTGAGCGGCTGGGTGCCCACGGCATCCTGCTGCTGCCGCATTACCTGACCGAAGCCGGGCAGGAAGGTCTGATCGCCCATGTGGAGCAGGTGTGCAAGAGCGTGAAGTTCGGTGTGATCGTCTACAACCGTGACCGCACCAAGCTCACGGCCGAGTCCCTGGCCATCCTGGCCGAGCGTTGTCCGAACCTGGTGGGGTTCAAGGATGGTGTGGGCAATATCGAGACCATGTCGTCCATCTACATGAAACTGGGGGACCGTTTCTCGTACCTGGGCGGCCTGCCCACGGCCGAGGTGTATGCAGCGGCCTACAAGGCGCTGGGCACGCCGGTGTATTCGTCGGCCGTCTTCAACTTCATCCCCAAGACGGCGATGGAGTTCTACCAAGCGGTGGCGAGTGACGACACGGCCACGCAGCACCGGCTGCTCAAGTCGTTCTTCATGCCGTATCTCGCCATCCGCAACCGGGTGGAGGGTTATGGGGTGTCCATCATCAAGGCGGGGGCGCGCATCGTGGGCCATGACGGTGGGCCGGTGCGGGCACCGCTGGTGGACTTGAAACCCAGCGAGATGGAAGAGCTCAAGGCGCTGATTGACAAGTTGGGGCCGCAATGAGGGCGGCCTGTTGATTCATTCCTTTCCCCGTCCACACCCAAGGCCCCGCAGAGGGTCTGCCATCACCACTTTCGGAGACATCCTCATGTTGATTGCCAAGAAACTGTTGCTCGTTGCTGCCGCTAGCGGCCTTGCGTTTGCCGCGTCCGCTCAGACCAGTGCGCCCGCCGCCACCTGGCCCGATAAGCCCGTGACCATCGTCGTGCCGTTCCCGGCCGGCGGCTCCACCGACATGGTGGCCCGCGCCATGGCCCAACACATGGGCGACAAGCTGGGCCAGAACTTCGTGGTGGACAACCGCCCCGGTGCCACGGGCACGCTGGGGGCGGGGATGGTCAGGCGCGCACCGGCCGATGGCTACACGCTGCTGGTGTCGTCGCTGGGCGCCTTTGTCGTGGCTCCGCACCTGCTGAAGACCGTGCCGTACGACGCCCTCAAGGACTTTGACTACATCACCGTGCCGGTACAGGCGCCCAACGTGCTGGTGGCCGCCCCCGGCCAGAAGGCGCGCACCGTGAAGGAGGTGATCGCCCAGCTCAAGGCCAACCCGGGCAAGGTGAGTTTTGCCAGCTCGGGCAACGGCTCGTCGGACCATCTCTCGGCCGAGGTGTTCTGGCAGCAGACCGGCACGGAAGGCCTGCACATCCCCTACAAGGGCGGCGCGCCGGCCATCAACGACCTGCTGGGCGGACAGGTGGAGTTCTCGTTCCAGAACGTGAACGCCGTGCTGCAGCACATTCGCGCGGGCAAGCTGCATGCGATTGCTGTAACGGGTGACAAGCGCAGCCCCGTGCTGCCCGATGTACCCATCTTGGCTGAGGCCGGCGTGACTGGTGCCGAGGTGTATTCGTGGCAGGGCATGGCCGCGCCCAAGGGCCTGCCCCCTGCGATCAAGAAGAAGCTGTCGGACGCCGCCATCGCTGCCATCAACGACCCCGCCGTGAAGAAGCGCATGCTGGACCAGGGCCTGGAGATTGTGGCGAGCACGCCCGAAGCCTTCACCGCCTACCAGGCGCGCGAATTCGCCCGTTGGAAGACCGTGATCGAGACCCGAAAAATCACCGCTGATTGAGCTCTGCCACGAGGCGCCGGGGTGCGCCTCATCTTCGTTTTCTGACCACCATGACCAACTCTTCCCATCCTTCTGCCACCAGCACCCCCGTCATCACCGAGCTGCGCGTGGTGCCCGTGGCGGGCCACGACAGCATGCTCATGAACCTGAGCGGCGCGCACGGCCCGTTCTTCACGCGCAACCTGCTCATCCTGCGCGACAGCGCGGGCAACACCGGGGTGGGCGAGGTACCTGGCGGCGAGAAGATCCGCCAGACCATCGAGGATGCGCGACCGCTCATCGTGGGCCAGCCCATCGGCCACCACAATGCCGTGCTCAACGCCATGCGCGCACAGTTTGCCGACCGCGACGCGGGCGGGCGCGGCCTGCAGACCTTTGACCTGCGCATCACCATCCATGCCGTGACGGCGGTGGAGTCGGCGTTTCTCGATCTGTTAGGCCAGCACCTGAACGTGCCCGTGGCCGCGCTGCTGGGCGAAGGGGTGCAGCGCACCTCGGTGCAAATGCTGGGTTATCTGTTCTACGTGGGCGACCGCGAAAAGACCGACCTGGCCTACCGCACCGAGCCCGGTGCCGATAACGACTGGTTCCGCCTGCGCAACGAAAAGGCTATGACGGCCGAGGGCATCGTGCGCCTGGCCGAGGCTGCATACCAGCGCTATGGCTTTGCCGACTTCAAGCTCAAGGGCGGTGTGCTGCGCGGCGAGGAGGAGGTCGAGGCCATCCGCGCGCTGCACGAGCGCTTTCCTGAAGCGCGCGTGACGCTGGACCCCAACGGCGGCTGGCTGCTGAAGGATGCCATCCGCCTCACGCGCGACCTGCATGGCGTGATGGCGTATGCCGAAGACCCTTGCGGCGCCGAAGGCGTGTTCTCGGGCCGCGAGGTGATGGCCGAGTTCCGCCGTGCGACCGGACTGCCGACTGCAACGAACATGGTGGCCACCGACTGGCGCGAAATGGCGCACAGCCTGGCGCTGCAGTCGGTGGACATTCCGCTGGCCGACCCGCACTTCTGGACCATGGCCGGCTCGGTGCGCGTGGCGCAGATGTGCCAGGCCTTTGGACTGACCTGGGGCTCGCATTCCAACAACCACTTCGATGTCTCGCTGGCCATGTTCACCCATGTGGGCGCTGCCGCGCCGGGGCGCGTCACGGCCATCGACACGCACTGGATCTGGCAGGACGGTGAGCGACTGACCCAGCAGCCGTTTCAGATCAAGAATGGTTTCATCGACCTGCCCGAGAAGCCTGGTCTGGGTGTGGAGCTGGATATGGACGAAGTGGAGCGCGCCCACCGCCTGTACCTGCAGCATGGCCTGGGCGCACGCGACGATGCCATCGCCATGCAGTACCTGATCCCTGGCTGGAAGTTCAACAACAAGTCGCCTTGTATGGTGCGCTGAGGTGGGTGAAAAACACAAAGCCCTCCAATGGAGGGCTTTGTTGTTGATGCAGGGCAGGGGCTCAAGCCATCCGGTCTTCCGCCCGTCGCCGAGGCAACTGGCGCTTGACGGACGGGCGCTGCAGGCGCTGTTTGGGGTCCACCCCCTCGGGCAGGCTGGTGGCGCGCTGCAGTTGCAGGTGGGCCACCAGGCCGCCGGTGCTGGAGTTGGCCAGTGCAAAGATGCCTCCCATGCGCTGCACCGTCTTGTCCACAATCGACAGCCCCAGGCCCGCGCCCGCCGCCGCCGTGCGTGCCGAGTCACCCCGGAAGAACGGCTTGGTGAGGTTGGACAGTTGCTCGGGCGGCACGCCCGGGCCATGGTCGCGCAGCTTGATCAGCACCCAGTTTTCGCGGCTCTTGGCGGCGATGTCCACGTTGGTGATGCCCGTGTCCTCGTTCTTGCCGTAGCGCCGGGCGTTTTCCAGCAGGTTGGAGATCACACGAGCCAGTTCCACCTCATCGGCCAGCACGTTCAGGTCTTCCGGCACCGCCATGGTGATCTGCAGCTCGCGGTGGTCCTGCACGGCATACACACACGATGACACCACCGCATGCAGGTTCACGGGCGTGAGCGTCACGTGGTCGGGCCGTGCGTAGTCCAAGAACTTGTCGATGGTGGCGTCGAGCTGCACGATATCGGCGACCATGTGCTCACGGGCCACTTCGTCGGTCACGCTCATTTCCGTCTCCAGCCGCAGGCGCGCCAGGGGCGTGCGCAGGTCGTGCGAAATGCCTGCCAGCATCACGGCGCGGTCCTGTTCCAGCTTGGCCAGCTTTTGGGCCATGCGGTTGAAGCCGATGTTCACCTCGCGGATTTCGCTGGTCACCACTTCTTCGTCCAGGTGGCTGGCAGCAAAGTCACCGTCTTTGACCCGGTTGGCCGCGTACGACAGCTGCTTGAGCGGGCGGTTGATGAGCCGTGCAATCGCAGCGGCACCGGCCAGCGACAGCGCGGCGGCCGTGATCAGCCAGATCAGCCAGGTGCGCCCGCCTGCCGGGCTGAAGCGCGAGCGGTCCATCAGCAGCCAGTTGGGGTCGCCGTTGATGTTGAAGCCGACCCACAGGCCGTTTTCGCCGTTCACGCTTTGCGCGACGATGGTGTCGGGGCCCAGGCGCATGGTTAGCTCGTCGGTTAGGCGGTTGCCCAAGGCGGTGGGGTCGAGCAGCGCGTACTTGTCCGTGGGCTCGCGCGGCAGGATGCGCACCCCCTCCTGGTCGGCCATGGTCTTGATGAGCGACACGCGCGCGATGGCGTCGGAGTGCACCAGCGCCGCGCGGCTCAGGTTGACCAGCGATGCAATCTGCTGCGCGGTCTGCAGCGTGCGCGGTTCAAACTCCAGCGCGCGCAGGGTCTGCAACCACGCCAGGATGCTGCCCACCAGCAGCAGGGCCAGCAGAAAAAACGTGCGCCAGAAAAGGTTCAGACCGACGCGCGCACGCTGTTCCCGCGCCCGCCGAATGGCCTCCAGCGGGGCAGGGCTGGTGGCGTCGGAGGGGGCGGTGACATGCTTGCGGGACGAAGATCTCGGCTTGCCCTCAGTGTTGGCCATGAACTATCAGCTCGTTCCGTCCGGTACGAACACGTAGCCCACGCCCCAGACGGTCTGGATGTAGCGGGGCGCTGCGGCGTCTACTTCCACCAGCTTGCGCAGACGCGATACCTGCACGTCCAGGCTGCGGTCAAAGGGCTCGAACTCGCGGCCGCGGGCCAGCAGTGCCAGCTTTTCGCGCGACAGGGGCTGGCGCGGGTGGCGCACCAGGGCTTTGAGCATGGCGAATTCGCCGGTGGTCAGTGGCAGCTCTTCGCCGTTGCGCTGCAGGGCGCGGGTGCCCAGGTCGAAGGTGAAGGGGCCAAAGGTAACGACTTCGTTGTCGCCCGAGGGGGCGCCCGGGGCTTCCTGCGCAGGGCGGCGGCGCAGCACGGCGTGGATGCGGGCGAGCAGTTCGCGGGGGTTGAAGGGCTTGCCCAGGTAATCGTCGGCGCCCACTTCCAGGCCCACGATGCGGTCCACGTCCTCGCCCTTGGCGGTGAGCATGATGATGGGGGTGCGGTCGTTGGCGGCGCGCAGGCGGCGGCAGATCGACAGACCGTCTTCGCCGGGCATCATCAGGTCCAGCACGATGATGTCCACCGTTTCGCGCAGCAGCAGGCGGTTGAGGGCCTTGCCGTCTTCGGCAACCATGACTTCAAAACCCTCTTGGGTGAGGTAGCGACGCAGCAGGTCGCGGATGCGCGCGTCGTCGTCCACTACCAGAACTTTGTCGGTGCGATTGGGTGTTGTGGCCATGTTGATCTCAAGTCCAATTTGTAACAGAGCCAATTCTGACCAGTTGGAACGCCGAAGTTCGGGTTTGAAGGCCAGGTTTGACCAACTGTTACAAGTTTTGCCCAGCTTCGCACCTCGTGCGACATGGCTTTGTCAAGGGCGTCGCGCACAGCGGTTAAGGTGGTGTCCCGCACTCCTGGCAGCCAGGACGTGCACCGATGACAAGGACCGCGTGATGATGAAAAACACTACCAAATTGATAGCTGCCAGTGCATTGATTGCTTGCGCTAGCGCCGCTTTTGCCCAAAATACACCCACCCCAGAGCTGCGCAATGTTGTGCAGTTGTCGGCCACAGGCACGGTGGAGGTGCAGCAGGATCTGCTGGTGCTCAACCTCGCTACCAGCAAGGAGGCCGCCGATGCGGCCACCGTGCAGACCCAGCTCAAGCAGGCGCTGGACGCGGCTCTGACGGAGGCCAAGCGCAATGCGCAGCCCGGCCAGCTGGATGTGCGCACTGGCCCGTTCGGGTTGTACCCGCGCTACGGCAAGGACGGCAAGATCAACGGCTGGCAGGGACGTGCCGAACTGGTGCTGGAGGGGCGTGACTTTGCACGCATCACGGCCACTGCCGGCAAGATCCAGACCCTTGCGATCAGCCAGGTCGCGTTTGGCCTGTCGCGCGAAGCCCGCGCCAAGGTGGAATCCGAGGCCCAGACCCAGGCCATCGAGCAGTTCAAGGCCCGGGCCGCCGAGCTGGCCAAGGGCTTTGGATTTGCCAACTACAGCCTGCGCGAAGTGGCCGTGAACAGCAATGAAATGTCGCCCGGCCCCCGGCCCCGCATGATGGCCGCCGAGGCCAAGGTGGCGTCGTTCTCGGACTCTGCTGTGCCGGTGGAAGCGGGCAAGGCCCAGGTCACGGTGAACGTGTCGGGCTCAGTGCAGATGCGCTGAGGGCACCCGGGCCGCTGATTTGCCCTGTTTGAGGTGAAAATGGCTGTAAGCGCTCGTGTAATAAGCGCTGGCAGCTATCAAAAATAGAGCTAAATGCTCTGTGCAGGCTCCGCGCAGGCTTACTGCGCAGCCCAGCCACCGTCCATGTTCCACGCCACGCCACGCACGTTGTTGGCGGCGGGGGAGCAGAAGAAGACGGCCAGTTCGCCCAGCTCTTCGGGTGTGGTGAACTGCATGGAAGGCTCCTTCTCGCCCAGCAGCAGCTTCTTGGCCTCTTCGTTCGAGATGCCATGTTCAACAGCCTTCGCATCTACCTGCTTTTGCACCAGCGGCGTCAGCACCCAGCCGGGGCAGATGGCATTGCAGGTCACGCCCGTGGTGGCGTTTTCCAGCGCGGTGACCTTGGTCAGGCCGACGATGCCGTGCTTGGCGGCCACGTAAGCAGACTTCTGAGCCGAGCCCACCAGGCCGTGCACCGACGCCACATTGATGATGCGGCCCCAGTTGGCGCTCTTCATTGCGGGCAAGGCCAAGCGCGAGGTGTGGAAGGCACTGGTCAGGTTGATGGCGATGATGGAGTCCCAGCGCTCAACGGGGAAGTTCTCCACATTGGCCACATGCTGGATGCCTGCGTTGTTGACCAGGATGTCCACGCGGCCGAACTGGCTGGCGCTGTACTTCATCATGTCTTCGATGTCAGCCACACGGCTCATGTCGGCGCCGTGATACGCCACCTGGGCACCCGCGGCCTCACCGGCGGCCAGCACTTCGGCACGCGGGCCATCCACATCGCCAAAGCCGTTGAGCACGATGTTGGCACCCTGGCGCGCCAGGGCCTTGGCGATGCCAAGACCAATGCCGCTGGTGGAGCCGGTGACGAGGGCAGTTTTGCCTTTCAGCATGGGAGTCTCTCCGAATGAATTACGATGCAACGCAAGAAAAAGTCGGTACCCAAGGGCAAGCAATGGGTGCCAACGACCACGGCATTATCGAGCGCTGCCCCCGGATTTCACACCCATGATTGAACCTACGCTGAACTACGTACTGTGCCCAGGCCCCGCGGCCGCGCCGGAGACTCCAGACCGCGCACCCGCTCCCGCACAGCAGCACCGCATGGCGTACTGGGAGTGGAATGCCACCGGCAACCCGGCGCACCCGCACGTCATCGCCTGCGTGCATGGCCTGTCGCGCCAGGGGCGGGATTTTGATGCGCTGGCCCGGGTGCTCAGCCAGCATGCACGGGTGGTCTGCCCCGACGTGGTGGGCCGGGGCCGCAGCGACTGGCTGGCCGACCCCATGGGCTACCAGATTCCCCAATACGCGGCGGACATGCTGGCATTGCTGGCGCAGTTGCACCAGCAAGCCCCCATTACCACTCTGGACTGGGTGGGCACGAGCATGGGTGGGCTCATCGGTATGGGCATCACCGGCCAGCCGGGCCTGCCTTTGCCGGTGCCCGTGCGCCGGTTGGTGCTGAACGATGTGGGGCCCGTCATCCAGTGGCAGGCGCTGCAGCGCATCGGGCAGTATCTGGGGCAGCCCGCGCGGTTTGCATCGTTGCAGCAGGCGGCCGACGCGATGTGGGCCATCTCCACCAGCTTTGGCCCCCACACGCCGGCCCAGTGGCTGGAGCTGTCGCGTGCCATGGTGCGTGAGCTGCCGCAGTCCGCCGGAGGCGGCTTGGCGCTGCACTATGACCCGGCGATTGCCGTGCCTTTCAAAACGCTGACGCAGGAGGTTGCAGTGGCGGGCGAGGCGGCGCTGTGGCAGCTGTATGACCACATCACGGCCCGGACGTTGCTGTTGCGCGGTGCGCAGTCCGACCTGCTGTCGCGCGAGACGGCGCAGGCCATGGCGCAGCGCGGGCCCCATGCCCGTGTGGTGGAGTTTGAAGGCGTGGGTCACGCGCCCACGCTGGTGGCTGCTGACCAAGTCGCCGCAGTCGCGGATTTCCTGCTGGCGGCAGAAGGTGCTGTGGCCGGATGAAAACCAACCCTCCTGCACCAGCGTCTCTCACCCCCCAGACCGACGCTGTCCCTCAGCTCATCGCAGCCACGGCGCACACCCTGCCGGAGCAGGTGAACGCACTGGCGCGTGCGCGCGCGTTTGCCGAACCGCTGATGGCGGGCGAAACGCTCGACTCCGGCGAGAACACGCTGGCCCACGCCGATGCGGTGGCCGCCATCCTCAAGGGCATTGGCGGCTCTGAAGCCATGCAGGCGGCCAGCTATCTGGTGCATGCCTGCATCCACCTGAACAAGCCCGAAGAAGTGATCGCCAAGGCGTTTGGCGCCAACTTTGCCGCGCTGGCCGTGGAGACCACCAAGCTGATGCGCGTGCAGCAGCAGGCCCGCGCGGCCGCGCCGCTGGACGACCCGGCCGTGCAGACAGAGAACGTGCGCAAGATGCTGCTGGCCTTCTCGCGCGACCTGCGTGTGGTGATGCTGCGCCTGGCCTCGCGCTTGCAAACGCTGCGCTTCCACGCGGCCAGCAAGCGCCCCGTGTCGCCCAGCCTGGCGCGCGAGTCGCTGCAGGTGTTTGCGCCGCTGGCCAACCGCCTGGGCATCTGGCAGGTGAAGTGGGAGCTGGAAGACTTGTCCTTCCGCTTTCTGGAGCCCGACACCTACAAGGAGGTGGCCCGCCTGCTCGACGAAAAGCGCGGCGAGCGCGAGGTCTACATGGAGCAGCTGCGCGCGCGGCTCGAATCCGATTTGCGCGCCCGCAGCATCAGCGCCACCGTCGCGGGCCGGCCCAAGCACATCTACAGCATCGTCAAGAAGATGCGCGGCAAGTCGCTCAACTTCGACCAGGTGTTCGACATCCGCGCGCTGCGCGTGGTGGTGCCCACAGTGAAGGACTGCTACGCCGCTCTGAGCTGGGTGCACGAGCAGTTCAAGCCCATCGTGGAGGAGTTTGACGACTACATCGCCAAGCCCAAACCGAACGGCTACCAGTCGCTGCACACCATCGTGCGGGACGACAACGGCAAGCCCATCGAGATCCAGATCCGCACCCAGGCCATGCACGAACACGCTGAGCATGGTGTGGCGGCGCACTGGGCCTACAAGGAGGCAGGCGCCAAAGGCTATGCGGGCGTGTCTGCGACGGGCGAGTACGACGCCAAGATCGCCGTGCTGCGCCAGTTGCTGGCATGGGAACGGGACCTAGCCGGCGCGTTGCCCAACCGGGGCCTGTTCGAGGACCGCATCTACGTGCTGACGCCCGATGCGGCCGTGGTGGAGCTGCCTCAGGGCGCCACCCCGGTGGACTTTGCCTACTCGGTGCACACCAGCCTGGGCCACCGTTGCCGGGGGGCCAAGGTCGATGGCGTGATGGTGCCGCTCAACACGCCGCTGCAGAACGGGCAGACGGTGGAAATCTCCACCGTCAAGGAAGGGCGCCCCTCGCGCGACTGGCTCAATGCCGAGCTGGGCTATCTCACCAGCAACCGCGCCAAGGCCAAGGTGCGCGCCTGGTTCAACGCCCAGGCCACGCACGAGACCATCGCCCGGGGCCGCGAGGCGGTCGAGAAGCTGCTGCAGCGCGAGGGCAAAACTGCCGTCAAGCTCGACGACTTGGCGGTGCAGCTGGGCTTCAAGTCGGCCGATGCGCTGTTTGAAGTGGTGGGCAAGGACGAGTTTTCGCTGCGCAACATCGAAACGGTGCTGCGCCCGCCCGAGCCCGTGCTGCAGCCCGACGACTACCTGCTGCTCAAGAAAACCCGCACCAACGATTCGGCCCCCAAGGGCGGTGTGCTGGTGGTGGGCATCGACTCGTTGATGACGCAACTGGCCAAGTGCTGCAAGCCGGCACCGCCCGACACCATCCGTGGCTTTGTCACGCGCGGCAAGGGGGTCAGCGTGCACCGTGCCGACTGCAGCAACTTTCGCGAGATGGCGGCACGCAATGCCGAACGCGTGATCGATGTGGAATGGGGAGCGCCCAAGCCTTCAGCATCGACCGCTGTCTACCCGGTGGACGTGGCGGTGGAAGCCGCCGACCGCCAGGGCCTGTTGCGCGATATCTCGGAAGTGTTTGCGCGCGAAAAAACCAATGTGATCGGCGTGCAGACCCAGTCCGTCAAAGGCACGGCCTGGATGACCTTCACGGTGGAAGTGTCGGACTCGGGCCGTCTGAACAAGGTGCTGGGCATTGTGGCGGGCGTGCAGGGCGTCCGCTCTGCCCGCCGCCGTTGAAGTAAGGCGCGCGCGGGCTTGCCTGTGAGCCCGTTCCCCGCGCATTGTGTGATTTGTAGCGCGTCGAGCCCGAAAGGCTGTTTTTATGGCTATAATTGTGGTCTTGATAACGACAGGCGCGTAGCTCAGCTGGTTAGAGCACCACCTTGACATGGTGGGGGTCGTTGGTTCGAGTCCAATCGCGCCTACCAAGTTTTTTCTGAAAGAGACCAGCTTTCAGTCTGACAAAAACTTGGCACAGCACCGCAGCCGGTGTTCACGCAGCAAGCCACCGCAAGGTGGCTTTTTCGTTTCTGCTTCTAGCTTCTTGCGCCCTGGGCTTTTGTTGGGGCACGGAGCGCAAAAGGCTGCACGTCATACGGCGCCTCGCGCATCAGTCGCCCACGCGACACATTGGTGCCCGACATCATCAGGGTATTCCTTTGCCGTTGCCGCGCAGCAGTCTCCCTAGAATGTGCTGCACTGCAATACATGGGTTTTGAGCCCGAGGAGTTCGTTGTGTCCGAACCGAAAAGCGCTGCGTCCAAATCGACCCAGCGTGTCATCAAAAAGTACCCCAACCGCCGTCTGTACGACACAGACACCTCCACCTACATCACGCTGGCCGAGGTGCGCCAGCTGGTGATGGACCACCAGAACGTGGTGGTGCGCGACGCCAAGACGGGCGAAGACCTCACGCGCAGCATCCTGCTGCAGATCATTCTGGAAGAGGAGGCGGGCGGCGCCCCGATGTTCACCGAGGCGGTTCTGGCCAACATCATCCGCTTTTACGGCCATGCCATGCAGGGGTTCATGGGCGCGTATCTGGAGAAGAACGTCCAGGCCTTCACCGACGTGCAGGCCAAGCTAGCTGAGCAGTCGCAAAGCGTGACGCCCGAGATGTGGTCGCAATTCATGAGCCTGCAGTCGCCCATGCTCAAAGGCATGATGGGCAACTACGTCGAGCAATCGCAGACCATGCTGGCCCAGATGCAGGAGCAGATGCAAAAGCAGACGGAGCAGATGCTGGGAGCATTTGGCATCAAGCGCTGACCCTCTGAGCCGCCGACCCGCAGGGGCAATCTTTCCGGGGTCGCCGCCGCGATTTGACGGGTGTCCGGCCCACGCTCCTACGGTGGTCAGCAGGGAACTGAATGGGTCACCTTACCGGCCTTGCGCGGGAACTGGGACAATACGGGGATATGAGCGAAGCAATTGCCCCCACCAAAACACCCAAAGTCGGATTCGTCAGCCTGGGCTGCCCCAAGGCTTTGACTGATTCCGAACTGATCCTCACGCAATTGAGCGCCGAGGGTTACGAAACTTCCAAGACTTTCCAGGGCGCGGACCTGGTCATCGTCAACACCTGCGGTTTCATTGACGATGCCGTGAAAGAAAGCCTGGACACCATTGGCGAAGCCCTGGCCGAGAACGGCAAGGTCATCGTGACGGGCTGCCTGGGCGCGCGCGCTGGCGAGGATGGCGGCAACATGGTGCGGCAGATGCACCCCAGTGTGCTGGCCGTGACGGGCCCGCATGCGACGCAAGAAGTGATGGACGCCGTCCACCTGAACCTGCCCAAGCCGCACGATCCGTTCGTGGACCTGGTGCCCGGCGGCTTTGGTGTGGCGGGCATCAAGCTCACACCCAAGCACTACGCCTACCTCAAAATCAGCGAGGGCTGCAACCACCGCTGCACCTTCTGCATCATCCCGTCGATGCGAGGCGACTTGGTATCGCGCCCGGTTGGCGACGTGCTCAGCGAGGGCAAGGCCTTGTTCGAGGGCGGCGTGAAGGAGCTGCTGGTCATCAGCCAGGACACCTCGGCCTACGGCGTGGACGTGAAGTACCGCACGGGCTTCTGGGAGGGCAAGCCCGTCAAGACCCGCATGCTGGAGCTGGTGCAGACGCTGGGCGAGATTGCCGAACCCTATGGCGCCTGGGTGCGCCTGCATTATGTGTACCCCTATCCCAGCGTGGACGAAGTGATCCCGCTCATGGCCACGGGCAAGGTGCTGCCGTACCTGGACGTGCCTTTCCAGCACAGCCACCCCGATGTGCTCAAGCGCATGAAGCGGCCCGCCAGCGGCGAACGCAACTTGGAGCGCATCTTGCGCTGGCGCGAGGCCTGCCCCGAGCTGGTCATCCGCAGCACCTTCATTGCAGGCTTTCCGGGTGAGACTGAGGAAGAGTTCCAGCACCTGCTCGACTTTGTGCGTGAGGCGCAGATCGACCGTGCCGGCTGCTTTGCCTACAGCGACGTGAACGGCGCCGCTGCCAATGAGCTGCCGGGCATGCTGCCCATGGAAGTGCGCGAAGAGCGCCGCGCCCGCTTCATGGCGGTGGCCGAGGAAGTCTCGATTGCCAAGCTGCAGCGCCGCGTGGGCGCGACCATGCAGGTGCTTGTGGACCATGCGCCTGCTATGGGCAAGAAGGGCGGCCGGGGCCGCAGCTATGCCGATGCGCCCGAGATCGATGGCGTGGTGCACCTGCTGCCGCCCGAAAAGATCAGCAAGCAGCTCAAGGTGGGCGAGTTCACCAAGGTGCGCGTCGTGGGCACGCAAGGGCACGACTTGGTCGCCGTGCCGGTGTGACGGTGCTGCAGGGGCTGAATGCTACTTTTTTGATAGCTTAAGGCGCTTGAACGTCAGGCGCCAGACCCCAAAAATCACCCATAAAAAAGGCTTCCTGAAGGAAGCCTTTTTTGTGGCTGGGGCAGAAGGAGCCTCAGACGCGCTTGCGGTATTCGCCGGTACGCGTGTCGATTTCGATCTTGTCGCCCTGGTTCACGAACAGGGGCACGGCCACTTCGAAGCCGGTAGCGATCTTGGCGGGCTTGAGCACCTTGCCGGACGTGTCGCCCTTGACGGCAGGTTCCGTCCAGGTGATTTCACGTTCGATGCTGGTGGGCAGTTCCACGGAGATGGCCTTGCCGTCGTAGAACACCACTTCCAGCGCCATGCCGTCTTCCAGGTAGTTCAGCGAGTCGCCCATGTTTTCGGCTTCCACTTCGTACTGGTTGTACTCGGTGTCCATGCACACGTACATGGGGTCGGCGAAGTAGGAGTAGGTGCACTCCTTCTTGTCCAAGATCACGTTGTCGATCTTGTCGTCGGCCTTGAACACGACTTCGGTGCCGAAGTTGCCGATCAGGCTCTTGAGCTTCATGCGCACGGTGGCTGCACCGCGGCCGCCGCGGGCGTATTCGGTCTTCAGGACCACCATGGGGTCCTTGCCGTGCATGATGACGTTGCCGGCGCGGATTTCTTGAGCGATTTTCATAGCAAGTTGCTTGGGTTGGGGCCGCTCAACGCGCGGGCTGGCAAACCGCCTGGTTTGCGCGCCGGTGCATGTTCTGCGGCGAAAGTGCGCAGGGCGTGGGCACTGACATGCCGCGCCTGATTTGCGCAAAGCCTCGGATTTTACCGTTTTTCGGCGACAAAGCCCAAAAGTTGCGCTACAAGGTTGTCCTGCGTCAGCAGGCGCGCACGGGCTGCGCGGGTGCAGGCGGCCCACTCGGCCAGGGTGTCGTCATCGGGCCATTGCAGGGGCGCAGCGTCCAGCCCGTTCCAGGTGGCATGGAATCGCCGCAGCGACTCTGGTGCCTGCAGCCAGTCCAGAAACGCCCAGAGCTTGTCGTGGTGGGCGTTGTCGTGCTGCGGATAGATGTGCCACACAAAGGCCTGGCCCGCCCACAGCGCGCGCACCAGGGAGTCCTCGCCCCGCACTGCGTTGAAGTCGCAGGCCCACAGCATCTCGTCAAACTCTGGCTGAGGCCGGTGGGGCAGGTAAGACAAGGAAAGTTGCCCCCGCTTTTCATGTTGGCGTGGTGCCGTTGCGCTGTTCACGGGTTCGGCCAAGGCAGCCCGCACTGCGGCGGCCGGGCGGCCGGGCGTGACCAATAGCTGGGTGGGCCGCTGCGCGCATTGCTGCAGCAGGTCGGCCAGCGCGGGAGGCTCGTAACAGAACAGCGACACCCAGCGCGTGCCCGGCGCTTCGTCCCCCGCCCCGAACAGAGCCCGGTGCTCTGCACGCCAGGCGCTGCGGTCAAACGCCTCGCGCTGCTCCATCAGATGGTGCTCGCGCAGCAGGCCGCCGGTGCCGGCGGTAAAGCCGGGATAGAAAAACCAGCGCGTCCACCCCGACGCCGGGCCCGACAGGATGGGCGAAGGCAGGCGGTGGGTGCGCTCCACGTAAGCCTCGGCAGACAAGTATTCCAGGTTGATCCAGACCGGTTTGGGACGTTTTTGCCTAGAAGCGCTAGTAGAACTTGCGCTATATGCTATGAATTCAGGAGCGATATCGCAGCCGAACGCCTCCACCATCACATCGGGGGGGGGCTCGTGCGGGCCCGGCGGCGGCGCGCCCCATGGGCGTACTTCCACGCCAGGGCTTCCTGCAGGGGCCATCCATTCCAGCGCCGAGGCATCGTCCACCCACAGGCGCACGCGGTGCCCCAGGCCCGCCAACTGCGCCACCAGGCGCCAGCACACGCCAATGTCGCCAAAGTTGTCGATCACGCGGCAGAACACGTCCCATTGCAGGGCAGGGAGAGGGCGGGGCGTGGTCATGGGGCGGAATTCGGTGGTTGCGCGCGCAGGTGGTCCACCAGCAGCCGCGCCACGCTGGAGAGGGATTCTTCCGAGCGCACGCACAGCACCAGCTGCCGGTGCGCCCAGGGCTCGCTCAGCGTGACCACGCGGATGGGCTGCGAGCCCTTGTACAGCGCGGCGCTGCCACGCGGCATCACACCCACGCCCAGGCCGGCGGCCACCATCAGGCACAGCGCGTCATAGCTGGTGACCTGCATGCGCAGGCGCAGCGGCAAGCCGGCTTCCGAGGCCGCGCGGGTCAGCTGGTTGTTGATGGCGCTGCCCGGGTGCGCGCCCACAAAGTCGTAGGGCAGGGCGTCGGCCAGGCGGGCCGACTTGCGGCGGGTCAGCGCATGGCCCGTGGGCACCACCAGCACCAGCTCGTCGGTGCGGTAGGGCAGCTGCACTACGCGGTCGCCGTATTGGCCCTGGTTGAGGATGCCCACGTCAGCCGCGTTCTCGGCCACGGACTGGGCGATGGCCGTGCTGATTTGCTCCTGCAGCCGCACGTCCACCTGCGGGTGTAGCGCCATGAAGCTCTGCAGCTGCGCGGGCAAAAACTGGGTAATGGCCGAGATGTTGGCCACCACCCGCACATGGCCGCGCACGCCCGCTCCGTAGTCGCGCATCTGGCTGGCAATGCCGTCCAGGTCGTTGAGCACACCACGCGCCAGATTCAGCAGCGCATAAGCGGCAGCCGTGGGCTCGGTGCCCTTGTTGCTGCGGGTGAACAGCGCCACACGCAGCGCGTCTTCCAGGTCGGCCAGGCGGCGGCTCACAGCCGATGCGGCGATGTGCTCGCGCGCAGCAGCGGCGGCGATGGTGCTTTCTTCCATCACGGCCACAAACAGGCGCAGGGAGACGGGGTCGAGTTTCATGGGGGCCTGATGGTAACAAGCGCAGCCGCTGCCATGCCGGTTTGCGATGGCATCTTGTTGCTTGAGCGATTTACGGCCCCGCGCGCCCTGCGCATCATTCGCCCCGAGCCGCCCCAGCGTGGGGCTGGCCTCAGGAGACAACCCCACCCATGGATTCCATTGCTTCCCCCGCCGCACTGCAAGGCGTGCGTGTTATCGAAATGGGCCAGCTCATTGCCGGGCCGTTCTGCGGCAAGACGCTGGGCGAGTTTGGCGCCGACGTGATCAAGATCGAAGCGCCCGAGACTGGCGACCCGCTGCGCAACTGGCGTTTGATCAAGGAAGGCACCTCCGTCTGGTGGCAGGTGCAGTCGCGCAATAAGCGTTCGGTGGCGCTGGATCTGCGCCAGAAGGAAGGCCAGGACATCGCCCGCCAACTGATTGCCGAGGCCGATGTGCTGGTCGAGAACTTCCGCCCCGGCACGCTGGAGGGCTGGGGCATGTCGCCCGAGGAGTTGCACCAACTCAACCCCGGCCTGGTGATGCTGCGCATCTCCGGCTACGGCCAGACCGGGCCGTACCGCGACCTGCCAGGCTTTGGCGCGATTGGTGAAGCCATGGGCGGCCTGCGCCACCTGACGGGTGAGCCCGGCCGCGTGCCGGTGCGGGTGGGGGTGTCCATTGGCGACACGCTGGCAGCGCTGCACGGCACCATCGGCGTGCTCACGGCGCTGTACCACCGCAAGGTCAACGGTGGCCAAGGCCAAGTGATTGACGTGGCGCTGCACGAGGCGGTGTTCAACGTGATGGAAAGCCTGATCCCCGAATACAGCGCCTTTGGTGTGGTGCGCGAGGCGGCGGGCAGTGCGCTGCCAGGCATTGCCCCCAGCAACGCCTACCCCTGCACCGACGGCTGGGTGCTGGTGGCGGGCAATGGCGACAGCATTTTCAAGCGCCTGATGGACGCGATTGGCAGACCTGACCTGGGCGCCGCGCCGGACCTGGCGAACAACACCGGCCGCGTGGCACGTGTGGAAGAGATCGACGCGGCGATTGGCGCCTGGAGCGCGCAGCGCACTGTGCAGCAGCTGCTGGACGCGCTGGGCGCTGCGCGCGTGCCCGCTGGCAAGGTCTACACCGCCAAGGACATTGCCGAAGACCCCCACTACCGCGCCCGCGATATGTTGTTGACCCAGCAGACGCGCGACGGCTACAGCGTGGAGGTGCCGGGTATCGTGCCCAAGCTCTCGGCGACGCCGGGCACCATCCGCAGCAGCGCGCCGCACCTGGGCGATGACACCGATACGGTGCTGGCAGAAATGGGGCTCAATGCCGAGCAGATTGCGTTGCTGCGCAGCAAAGGAGTGGTGCAATGAACGCGCCCAGCACCGTTTGGCAAGGCGCAGGCCGCCGCATCCACATGCAGGAAGTGGGGCTGCGCGATGGCCTGCAGATGGAGAAGACCTTCGTTCCCACCGAAGACAAGATCGCGCTGTGCAATGCGCTGTCGGCCGCAGGCCTGTCCAAGATCGAGGTGACATCGTTCACATCGCCCACCGCCATCCCCGCGCTGCGCGACGCCGAAGTCGTGATGCGCGAGATCACGCGCCGCCCGGGCACGGTCTACACCGCGCTGGTGCCCAACCTGCGCGGGGCAGAGCGCGCCATCGAGTCGCGCACGGACGAACTGAATCTGGTCATGTCCGTCAGCGCCACCCACAACCTCGCCAACCTGCGCATGACGCAGGAACAGTCGTTCGCGGCGCTGGCGCAGGTGGTGGCCCTGGCGCAGGGCGCCAACGTGGCGGTGAATGTGTCGCTGTCATGTGTGTTCGGCTGCCCCATGGAAGGCGATGTGGCCCAGGCCAATGTGTTTGGCTGGGTGCAGCGTTTTGTGGACCTGGGCGTGCGCGGCATCACGCTGTGCGACACCACCGGCATGGCCTACCCCACGCAGGTGCACCAGCTCACGGCGGCAGCCCGCGCGCGCTGGCCGGGGGTGGAGTTCACCCTGCATTTCCACAACACGCGCGGCATGGGGCTGGCCAATGTGCTGGCGGCCATCGACGCGGGTGCTGACCGGTTTGATGCGTCCTTGGGCGGCCTGGGCGGTTGCCCCTACGCGCCGGGCGCCAGCGGCAATGTGTGCAGCGAAGAGATCGTGCATGCGCTGGCGCTGATGGGTTATGAAACGGGCTTGGACCTGGCCCGACTGGTGGCCGCCGCGCAGCAGTTGCCTGCGCTCATCGGCCACGACATTCCGAGCCAGATCGCCAAGGCGGGCCCCCGGTTGACGCTGCACCCGGTGCCTGCCGATTTCGATGCCATCCGCGAAAGAGCGCTGTCCCGCTGAACGCAGGCACGCCTGCATTCCCCATCACCACAGGAGACAAAAACCATGAGCTTCCCCGCCCCACTGTCCCGCCGCCTCTTCACGGCTGCCGTGTTGTGCTCTGCCGCCTTCGCGGCGGGCGCGCAGGACAAGTACCCCTCCAAGCCCATCACCGTGGTCGTGCCCCAGGCCGCAGGCGGTGCCAACGACGCCATTGCGCGCGTGGTGGCGCAAAAGCTGGGTGAGCAACTGGGCCAGAGCGTGATCGTGGAGAACCGCCCTGGTGCGGGCGGCACGCTGGCCACGGGCGCCACGGCCCGGGCGCGCAACGACGGCTACACGCTGCTGCTCACGGCCGATAGCGCCCATGTGATCGGCCCTGCGCTGTACAAGAACCCCGGCTTCGATCCCGTGAAGGACTTTGCCCCCGTGGCACCCGTGGCGACAGCGGGCTATGTGCTGGTGGCGCACCCTTCGTTCCCCGCCAACACCGTGGCCGAGATGGTGGCCTTGGCCAAGGCCAACCCCGGCAAGTATTCGATTGCCTCGGCGGGCAACGGCACGCTGAACCATCTGATTGGCGAAATGCTGCAAAAGGCCGCAGGCATCCAGTTGCAGCACATCCCCTACAAGGGCTCCGCCGCTGCCGCCACCGACGTGGTGGGCGGGCAGGTGCCGCTGTCGGTGCAAAGCCTGCCGTCGGCCATCGCGTTCATCAAGGCGGGCAAGCTCAAGGTGTTGGGCGTGGTCAATGAAAAGCGCGTGGCGGCGCTGCCCGACGCTCCCACCATTGGCGAGACGATCAAGGGCTTTGGCCAGGCGCCCTGGTATGCGCTGTTTGCCCCGGCCGGCACACCCGCGCCCATCGTCGCGCAACTGCAGGCCGAGGTGGCCCGCGCGCTGGAGCACAAGGATGTGGTCGAGAAACTGGCCACCGTGGGTTGTGAGCCCTTCAAGGGCACGGCGGCGCAACTGGCGGCGCTGGTGCAGTCCGACCTGCCCAAGTGGAGCCGCGTGGTCAAGGAAACGGGCGCCACGGTCGATTGACCGCGCTTCTTTCTTTGCACCCAACGGTTCCTCGCTTTTCAGATTTTTGACAACAACGACAACGGAGACATCGCTTTCATGACAACCACCCGCAAGCAGTTCACCACCCTGGCCCTCGCCGCGCTGGCCACGGGCTTTATCGGCCACGCAGCGGCGCAGGGCGCCTACCCCTCCAAGAACGTGACCCTGGTGGTGCCCACCGCCGCAGGCGGCACCACCGACCTGTCGGCCCGCATGCTGGCGCAGGCCCTGGCGCCGGTGCTGGGCCAGTCGGTCATCGCAGACAACAAGGGCGGGGGCAACGGCAACATTGCGGCCAGCGCCGTCAAGCGGGCTGAGGCCGATGGGTACACGCTGCTCATGCAGTACTCGGGCTACCACGTCATCTCGCCCCACATCACCAAGCAAAAGCAGTGGGAGCAGAGCGACTTCCAGCCCGTGGCCAACGTCATCTCCGCCCCGCAGATCATTGTGGTGCGGGCCGACCTGCCAGTGAAGACGCTGCCCGAGCTGATCGCCTACGCCAAGGCCAACCCCGGCAAGCTCAACTACGCCTCGTCGGGCAACGGCTCGCTGCAGCACGTCACGGGTGCGATGCTGGAGCAGCAGGGCGGCATCAAGATGGTCCACGTGCCCTACAAAGGCACGGGCCCCGCGCTGCAGGACCTGCTGGGCGGCCAGGTAGACCTGACCTTTGGCACTGCACCGCCGTTCATGCCCCACATCGCCAGCGGCAAGCTGCGCGTGCTGGCCGTGACGGGCAAGCAGCGCCTGCCCAGCCTGCCCGATGTGCCCACCACGGCCGAGGCGGGCTACCCCAAGGTCGATGCCACCTCGTGGTTTGCGGTGTTTGCCCCGGCCGCCGTGCCCAAGGCCGTGGTGGACAAGCTCACGGCCGATATCCGCACCGTGGTGCAGAACCCAGCCTTCCAGCAAAAGGCGCAAGAGCAGGGCGCCACGGCCGACTACCAGACCCCGACGCAGCTGGGCGACAAGGTGAAGGCCGATCTGGCCAACTGGGCACAGGTGGTGAAGACCTCGAAGATCGAGGCGGAGTGACCGAGGGGCAGCGTTTTTGATCAAAATGGCTGCAAGCGCTAGTTGAATATGCGCTGGCAGCTATTTTTTTGATAGTGAATGGGGCAGGCGGCGCCCGAGGCCACAATACGCGCCATGTCTGATGTGCATTCCGAAGAACTCCTCGCGCAGGTGGCTGCGCTGCCCGCGCTGCCGGGCGTGTACCGCTATTTCGACGCGCAGGATGCGCTGCTGTATGTGGGCAAGGCGCTCAACCTCAAGCGCCGGGTGTCCAGCTATTTCCAGAAGAACCATGGCGGCACCCGCATCGGCCACATGGTCAGCAAGATCGCGCGCATGGAGACCACCGTGGTGCGCTCCGAGGCCGAGGCGTTGCTGCTGGAAAACAACCTCATTAAGACGTTGAACCCCAAGTTCAACATCCTGTTCCGCGACGACAAGAGCTACCCCTATCTCAAGATCACCGGCACGCCGGGCGCGCACACACGGGGCGATGCGCCGGGGCAGGTGTTTCCGCGCATGGCGTACTACCGGGGCGCGGTCGATAAAAAGCACCGCTACTTCGGCCCGTACCCCAGCGCCTGGGCCGTCAAGGAAACCATCCAGCTGCTGCAAAAGGTCTTCCGGCTGCGCACCTGCGAAGACACCGTGTTTGCCAACCGCACGCGGCCCTGTCTGCTGTACCAGATCAAGCGATGCACTGGGCCCTGCGTGGACCTGATTTCGCCCGAGGCCTATGCGGCTGATGTGCAGCATGCCGAGGCACTGCTGCGTGGTGAAACGCAGGAGCTGCTGCAGGCGCTGGAGGTGCGCATGATGGCGCACTCCGACAAGCTCGAATTCGAGCAGGCGGCCGAGGTGCGCAACCAGATCCAGGCGCTGTCGCGCGTGCTGCACCAGCAGTCCATCGAGACGGTGGATGACAAGGATGTGGACATCCTGGCTGTGCGTGTGCAAGGCGGCCGCGCCTGCGTCAACCTGGCCATGGTGCGCGGTGGCCGCCACCTGGGGGATAGGCCGTACTTTCCGGTGCACGTCGAGGACGCTGCGGCGGTGTTTGAAGAAGAAGGCGGGGAGGGCGCGGATGAAACCGTGGCCACCCCGTCTCGCCCGGTTCGCCCTGTGGAGGCCCTGGTGCTGGAGGCCTTCATTGCCCAGCACTACATCGGTGTGCCCGTGCCACCGCTGCTGGTGACCAGTGTGCCGGTGGACAAGGCCTTGCTGGACGCGCTGACCGAACAAAGTGGCTTGCGCGTGAACGCTATCCACCAGCCGCGCGAACAGCGCCGCGCATGGCTGGACATGGCGCAGAAAAACGCCGATCTGCAACTGGCCCGTCTGCTGGCCGAGGAGGGCTCGCAGCAGGCCCGCACGCGGGCGCTGGCCGAGGCGCTGGATTTGCCGCCCGAAGATTTGGACCAGCTCACCATCGAGTGTTTCGACATCTCGCACACGGCGGGCGAATCCACGCAGGCGTCGTGTGTGGTGTTCCACCACCACAAGATGCAGAGCAGCGAATACCGCCGCTACAAGATCGAGGGCATCACCGGCGGCGATGACTACGCCGCCATGCGCCAGGTGCTCACACGCCGCTACAGCAAGGTGGTGGAGGCGCAGCGCGAGGAGCGGGGCATCGACTTTACCGCACCCGACGCGGAAGCTGGCGCGCCCACCCGCAAAGGGGCTGCGCGCCTGCCCGACCTGGTGCTCATCGACGGCGGCAAGGGCCAGGTGGGCGTGGCGCGCGAGGTGTTCACCGCGCTGGGGCTGGATCTGACCCGTATCGTGGGCGTGGAGAAGGGCGAGGGCCGCAAGGTGGGGCTGGAAGAGCTGGTGTTTGCCGATGGGCGCGAGAAGGTGTACCTGGGCAAGGACTCGGCCGCGCTGATGCTGGTGGCGCAGATCCGCGATGAGGCGCACCGCTTTGCCATTACCGGCATGCGCGCGGCGCGCGCCAAGGTGCGGGTGGGTGGCGGGCAGCTCGAAGAAATTGCGGGGGTTGGCCCCAAGAAGCGCGCGCGGCTGCTGCAGCGGTTTGGCGGGGTGCGCGGCGTGGCGGCCGCCAGTGTCGAGGACCTGGCGACCGTCGATGGCATCTCACGCGAGTTGGCAGAAGAAATTTACAAGGCCCTGAGATAGGCTCCGCACCGTTCCACGGCTGCGCCGTGACACAATCGCCGCCATGTTCTGGACTATCCCCACCTTGATGACCTGGACGCGCATCGTCGCGATACCTTTGATCGTGGGGGTGTTCTACGCGCCGCTGGAGCCAGCCACGCGCAATCTCATCGCCACGGTGATGTTCATCGTGTTTGCCGCCACGGACTGGCTGGACGGCTACTTGGCTCGCAAGCTTAACCAGACCTCGTCGTTTGGCGCGTTCCTGGACCCGGTGGCCGACAAGTTTTTGGTGTGCGCATCGCTGCTGGTGCTGGTGCATCTGCAGCGTGCCGATGTGTTCGTGGCGCTCATCATCATCGGCCGTGAGATTGCGATCTCGGCCCTGCGCGAATGGATGGCGCAGATCGGTGCGAGCAAGAGTGTGGCCGTGCACATGATCGGCAAGGTGAAGACCACGGTGCAGATGCTGGCCATTCCCTTCCTGCTGTACGACGGGCGCCTGTTCGGCGTGATCGACACGGGCGTGTGGGGCACCTGGCTTATCTGGGCCTCGGCGGTGCTCACCGTCTGGTCGATGGTGTACTACCTGCAGAAGGCGTTGCCCGAGATCCGGGCGCGCGTCAAATAATTTTCAAGTCTTTGATGTCTGAAGCGCTAGTGAGATAAGCGCAGGCAGCTATATTTTCAGGAGCATCTGAATGGCGAAGCATCGCATTGCAGTCATTGCCGGTGATGGCATTGGCAAAGAGGTCATGCCCGAGGGGCTGCGTGTGCTGGACGAGGCAGCGCGCAAGTTTGGCATCGATCTGCACTTCGACCACTTCGACTTTTCGAGCTGGGACTACTACGAAAAGCACGGCAAGATGCTGCCCGACAACTGGAAGGACCAGATCGGCGGCCACGAGGCCATCTACTTCGGCGCCGTGGGATGGCCCGAGAAGATCGCCGACCACGTCTCGCTCTGGGGTTCGCTGCTGCTATTCCGCCGCGAGTTCGACCAATACATCAACCTGCGCCCCGCGCGCCTCATGCCCGGCGTGATCGCCCCCGTGGTGCGCCGCGACGGCAGCCCGCGCCTGCCCGGCGAGATCGACATGCTGATCGTGCGTGAGAACACCGAGGGCGAATACTCCAGCATCGGCGGCCGCATGTACGAAGGCACGCCGCGCGAGATCGTGATGCAGGAGACGGTGATGTCGCGCCACGGCGTGGACCGCGTGGTCAAGTTCGCGTTTGAACTGGCCCAGTCGCGCCCCAAGAAGCACCTGACCAGCGCCACCAAGTCCAACGGCATCGCCATCACCATGCCCTACTGGGACGAGCGCGTGGCCGAGATGGCCAAGGCCTATCCCGATGTGAAGGTGGACAAGTTCCACATCGACATCCTCACGGCCCACTTCGTGCAGCGCCCCGACTTCTTTGATGTGGTGGTGGCCAGCAACCTGTTTGGCGACATCCTTTCCGACCTGGGACCGGCCTGCACAGGCACCATCGGCATCGCGCCCAGCGCCAACCTCAACCCCACACGCACCATGCCGTCGCTGTTCGAGCCCGTGCACGGCTCGGCGCCTGACATCGCAGGCAAGGGCATCGCCAACCCCATCGGGCAGATCTGGTGCGGCGCCATGATGTTGGACTTCCTGGGGTACCGCGCTGCGCACGACGCTGTGCGGGCCGCGATTGAGGCCGTTTTGCAACCCGGTAGTGGTGCTCCTCGCACCCCTGATCTGGGCGGCACGGGCAGCACGCAGGATGTGGGCAAAGCCATCGCGCAGGCGCTCGCAGCCCGTTGAGTACGGCTGGCTGCGGGGTGTCAATACGGAATGCTGCCCATACGGCGTGTTTGAGACAAAAACGCCCGCCAAGCCCTGTCGCAGCGTGAAATACGACTAGAATTCAAAACATCGCTGACGCAAAACAGCGTGTTGTATTGACACTCTGAAACTCGATGGCTTTAATCTGATGCAGCAGCCACTGCTGTGTATGCCAGTCATTCCCCCGCTTGTTCTCCACCAGCCCCCGGCTGTGCTTGCAAGCGTGTGAAGACCAGATATCCGCGAGACATTCCGTTAACTCTTTTCCGAGAGGCTTCTTGTGAACAAAACCGAATTGATTGAGCACATCGCTACCAACGCCGACATCTCCAAGGCCGCTGCTGCGCGTGCCCTGGAATCCACGATCGAGGCCGTCAAGAAGACTCTCAAGAAGGGCGGTACCGTGTCGCTCGTCGGTTTCGGTACTTTCGCCGTGGGCAAGCGTGCTGCCCGCACCGGTCGCAATCCCCGCACTGGCGCTACGATTAAAATCAAAGCTGCTAAAGTTCCAAAGTTCCGTCCTGGCAAGGCATTGAAAGACGCCTTGAACTGAGGATCAGTTTAGGTAGGGTCCTTAGCTCAGTTGGTAGAGCGGCTCCTTTACACGGAGTAGGTCGGCGGTTCGAGACCGTCAGGACCCACCACCACCGAACAAAGGCGAACGCAAGTTCGCCTTTTGTTTTTTGTCTTCTGAAAGATCGACCATGTTTGAATCCATCCGCAAGCACTCCAAGATCGTGATGATCTTCTTGTTCTTGCTGATCATTCCTTCGTTTGTGCTGGTAGGCATCGACCGCAACTATTTCTCTGAAAAGAGTCCCGTAGTGGCCCGTGTCGATGGCAACAACATCAACCAGACGGACTGGGACAATGCCCATCGCATGGAGACCGACCGCATCCGTGCCCAGTCTCCTTCGGTCGATCCCAAGTTGCTGGACTCTCCCAGTGCCCGCTATGCCACGCTGGAGCGCCTGGTGCGTGACCGCGTGCTGGCAGCTGCGGCGCAAAAGATGCACCTTGTGACCAGCGATGCCCGTCTGGCCCGCAGCCTGCAGGAAATCCCTGCGATTGCAGGGCTCAAGCGCCCGGACGGCACGCTCGATGCCGACGCCTACCGCGCCCTGGTGGCCGCGCAAGGCCTGACACCCGAAGGTTTTGAAGCCAATGTGCGTCGCGACATCTCGGTGAACCAGGTGATGGGGGGGGTGATGAGCACTGCTTTTGGCACCGATGCCCAGGTCAAGCTCGCGCTCGACGCTTTGTACGAGCGCCGCGAGATTCAGGTTGCGCGCTTCAATGCCACCGATTTCGCCAGCAAGGTCACCCCCACGGATGCGGATCTGGAGGCTTACTACAAAGCCCATCCTGCCCAGTTCCAGCAACTGGAACAGGCAGCCATCGAGTACGTGGTGCTCGATCTCGACAGCGTGCGTGCTTCCATCACCCTGGGCGAAGACGACCTGCGCACCTACTACAAAGAGAACGTGGCTCGCATGACGGCGAAGGAAGAGCGCCGAGCCAGCCACATTCTGGTGAATGCTCCCAAGGATGCATCCGCGGCAGACCGCGAGAAGGCCAAGGCCCGTGCTACCGAGTTGCTGGCCCAGGTTCGCAAGGCGCCAGGCACCTTTGCCGAAGTTGCGAAGAAGTCCTCTGACGACAAGGGCTCTGCCACTGCGGGCGGCGACCTGAATTTCTTTGCCCGGGGTGCCATGGTCAAACCCTTCGAAGAGGCTGCTTTTGCGCTGAAGAAAGGTGAAATCAGCGACCTGGTGGAGACCGAGTTTGGGTACCACATCATCCAGCTCACCGATATCAAGACACCTCGTCAGCCCACGTTTGAAGAACTGCGCCCCACCATGGAGGCAGAGCTCAAACAGCAGCAGGCGCAGCGCAAGTTTGCCGAGGTGGCAGAAGCCTTCACCAACGGTGTGTATGAGCAGGCGGACAGCCTCCAGCCCGTGGCGGACAAGCTCAAGCTCAAAATCCAGACGGCCAAGGGCGTGACGCGGACCCCTGCCGCAGGTGCCAAGGGCCCGCTGGCCAATGCCAAGTTCCTCGAAGCACTTTTCGCCACCGACTCGCTGCAGAACAAGCGCAACACCGAGGCGGTGGAAGTGGGCCCCAGCCAGATGGCTGCTGGCCGTGTGACCGCGTACACCCCTGCGCTGACACTGCCGTATGACGAAGTGAAGGCCCGTGTACGGACCTTGTATGTGGCTGAGAAATCTGCCGAACTCGCACGCAAGGAAGGCGAGGCCAAGCTTGCCGCATGGAAGGCGGCCCCGTCTTCTGCCACTGGCCTGGCTGCAGCGACCGAGGTTTCTCGTGAACAAACCCAGAACCTGCCGCGCGCCCTCATCGACGCCGCGCTGCGAGCCCCCGCCGAGACACTCCCCGGCTGGACGGGCGTGGATTTGGGGACTGCCGGTTACGCCGTGGTCAAGGTCAACCGCGTGGTGCCGCGCCAGGCGCCGGATGCACAGCGTGCGCAGCAGGAGCGCCAACAATACGTGCAGTGGTTGGCCACGGCCGAGGGCTTGGCGTACTATGAACTGCTCAAGCAGCGCTTCAAGGTGCAGATCAAGGCGCCGCGCCCTGAGGCTGTGACGGCAGTCACTGCAGAAAATTAAGCGATTTGATGTCCGGGGCCAAAATCCCGGGCTATAATACAAAGCTACGGTGGCTGTAGCTCAGTTGGTAGAGTCCAGGATTGTGATTCCTGTTGTCGTGGGTTCGAGCCCCATCAGCCACCCCAAAACAGCAAAGCGCTGCAACAGAAATGTTGCAGCGCTTTTTGCTTTGGGGCTCAGGTTGTTGTCGTGCGCTTATCTATTTGCAGCCTCGCGGACTAAATAGGTTTTCTCCATCAATAACCCAGCCTTCAGCGCACCACAGTCCCGCACGGCGCATACTGCGTGCTTAACCTTTCGGGAGTTTCTGATGAGCCTTGTGATTCGCGACGCGTCGCCCAGTGAAAAACGCGGCAACGCCATGTCTGCGGCCTTGGCCAAAGAGCAACTTCAATACGCAGTCCAGATCGTGCGCGACGTGTTGCCGCAAAGCGCCGGCGATACGGCTCTGATCGGCGCCGTGGTCCAGGCCATCGCCATGAATTACGCTGCTGTGCCGCAGCCCAATCGCTAGGGTTGGGGCTGAGCGCGACGAAGTGTTTGATCCGCATCCGTCATCCAGCGGACGCGGGCATTGCCCGGCCGTTCCACGCTCGTCAGAACGGCTTGATTGGTACGCAAGAGAGCTTGAAAGCTGCCAGCCAAGAGGCTGGCCTGCCCGGAGGGACTCGAACCCCCGACCTATAGCTTAGAAGGCTATTGCTCTATCCAGTTGAGCTACGGGCAGATGGATGTGGTCGGTTGTGTGGCCGACCGGCTTGCGGAGTGTCCGCAACTGCTTGGCGCAGGGCGCTAATCATACCCGCCCTGACCGGTGCTCCTGGCGCTGCCGCCGGGGCGATTTTGCTGCCGGGACGGTGATGCGGTTATAACCGGGTCATCCCCCCGTTTTGCCTGCCCTCTGGAGCATTTGCCCATGCCACACAGCGTCACGCTGATTCACACCATTGCTGCCGCCTTGGGCTTAGCGCTGGTGCTGGGCTTTCTGGCCGCCCGTTTGCGGCTGCCAGCCCTGGTGGGGTATTTGCTGGCGGGGGTGGCCATCGGCCCGTTCACTCCTGGTTTTGTTGCCGATGCAGCCTTGGCCAGCCAGTTGGCGGAGATCGGCGTGATGCTGCTGATGTTTGGCGTAGGGCTGCATTTTTCTTGGGGCGACCTTCTGGCGGTGCGCAAGATTGCCGTGCCGGGCGCCGTGGTGCAGATGATGGTGGCGACGTCGCTCGGTATGGCATTGGCCCTGTGGTGGGGCTGGGGCATGGGGGGGGCTCTGGTGTTTGGTTTGGCGCTGTCGGTGGCCAGCACGGTGGTGCTGCTGCGTGGGCTGGAGACGCTGGGGATTCTGGACAGCTACACCGGACGCATTGCGGTGGGGTGGCTGGTGGTGGAGGACCTGGCCATGGTGCTGGTGCTGGTGCTGCTACCACCGCTGGGGGGATGGCTGGGAGGCGGCTCCGGGGCCGACCTGGATGCCGCGCAGCTCTGGCGCACGCTCGGGTGGACGCTGCTGCAGGTGGGCGGGTTTGTGGCGCTGATGCTATTGGTGGGGCGCAGGTTGTTTCCTTGGCTGTTATGGCAGGTGGCACGCACCGGGTCGCGTGAACTGTTCACGCTGTGTGTGGTGGCTGCGGCGGTGGGCATTGCGTTCGGCTCGGCGGCACTCTTTGGCGTGTCATTTGCGCTTGGGGCTTTCTTTGCAGGCATGGTGATGCGGGAGTCCGAGTTCAGCCACCGTGCTGCGCACGAATCACTGCCGCTGCGCGATGCGTTTGCCGTGCTTTTTTTCGTGTCCGTCGGCATGCTGTTCAACCCGGCGGTCTTGTGGGAGCGTCCGCTGCAGGTGCTGGCGGTGGTTGCCATCATCATGCTGGGCAAGACCGTGGCCGCAGCGGGTCTGGTGCTGGCGTTCCGGTATCCGCTCAACACGGCGCTCACCGTGTCGGCCAGTCTGGCGCAGATCGGGGAGTTCTCATTCATTCTGGTCGCACTGGGGTCTTCATTGGGCCTGTTGCCGCCGGAAGGAGCTAGTCTGGTGCTGGCCGGCGCGTTGTTCTCCATGGCGCTCAATCCGCTGTTGTTCCGTGCCATTGCACCGTTGCAAGACTGGCTGCGCGCCCGGTCCGCGTGGGCCAGACGGCTGGAGCAGCGTGATGACCCCCTGGCCGAGCTACCCATGACCACCGACTCGCGCTACCTCGCGCGGCAGGTGGTGCTGGTTGGCTACGGCCGGGTGGGGCGGCGCGTGGCGGCGACGCTGGCGGCCAACGATATTCCGTTTGTGGTGGCGGAGCAGAACCGGGAGCTGGTGGAGGCCTTGCGTGCCGATGGCGTGGCCGCCGTGTTTGGCGACGCGGCGGAGCCCGCAGTCCTGATCCAGGCGCACATCGCGCGGGCCGCGATGCTGGTGGTGGCCACCCCGGACGCATTGCAGGTGCGTCAGATGATCGAGACCGCGCAGACTTTGAACCCGGGCGTGGACATCGTGGTGCGCAGCCACAATGAGGACGAGGCCCAACGACTGGTGCAGGAATGCAGCCACGCCCAGGTGTTCCTGGCAGAAGATGCCTTGGCGCAGACCATGACCCGCCACGTGCTGGAGCGTGCCCGGGAGCGTCAGGCCCGCGCCACGCGGCCTGCGCCACTACATGGACCGGCATGATGTGAGTCAAATCTGCCGGTAGCGCCAGAAGAATATGCCTGAGCAGCTATCTGATTGATAGCAAAGTGGGGATAGCCCACAGGGGGGCGCAGCCTCCGGACGGCGTATTCGCGGAGTGCCCCATCTGCTCCCGTCCAAGCAACAAACCCCAGTCTCGGGCCCTGAACAGGTCTGCCTCAGGCGAGGGTCAATCCGTTTCTTCAAACACCAGAGAGGGCACAGCCATCACGCGTGCGCTCTGGCCCAGCTCCTGGATCAGGTGGTTGGCAAAGTAGCTGTTTTGCGTGTCGGGCTCCAGCGCAGCCACGGCCAGGTTGGCACGCGGCTGATTCAGCGGCACATAGAAGCTGCCAGCGGGCGCGTCGATGGCGCTGCGTAGGGTGGACACCTGCACGCGAACGATGTCGCCGCTGCCAGCAATGGTGCCGATCACATCCTGGCGGTTGCCGGCTTCGCGCGCGGTTTCGCGGTAGCTCTCGGCCAGCACGGAGCCAGGCTCTGCCACCCGCATGACCTGGATGCCCAGTTGGCGCAGGCGTTCCACGGCCGCGCTGGCATCCGCCGACAGCCAGTAACCGCAGGGCCGCGCACGCACCTTGGTGTTGCGCAGCGTCAGCGATGAGTTCCAGTCCACGCGAATACTGCGGTCGGCGCCGGTCTCGGGGTCCAGAAAGTCCAGGTCGCGCTGGGTGGGGGTGGCCTCGGCCTCGATGACCACCTGGTCACGGCAGGCCAGGGCACTCACGTCGCGAGCCACGAACGAGCGCACCTGCTCCAGGTTGGCGGCGCGTTCGGCGGTGGTGCGCAGGGCGCTGGTGATGGCGGTGACCTGCGCATGCACGCGGCGCTGGATGTGCATGCGGCCAATGCCCACGCCCCGGGTCTCGATCAGCAGGCTGACCGTGTTCTTCAGGCCGTGGACGTTGCGCCCCGTGTCGGGCTGGGTGCCGCCCATGGAGATGCGCTTGTCCTGCAGGTTGGTCGAGGTGGTGTAGTACCAGTCACTCGTCAGACCCTGGGCCTTGAGGGCGGCCACCATGGGCTGGTGAAACCACTCCTGCGACGCCTTGGTGAGGAACTCGGGGTAGTTGGCGGTGGTGGTGTATTGCAGCAGCGCGTCGTAGCGCTGGATGGCGTTGAACTTCTGCAGATAGCGGCCCACCACGGTGTATTCGTGGGCGTCCACGACGAGGATGGGGCGGTAGTCGTTGATGACCTGCGCCAAGGCGCGGGCTTCGGGGGTATTGAGCAACAGGTGGTCGCGGTTCATGTCCACGCCGTTGGCAGTAACGCGCGTGCCCACCTCGGCGCCATCAGGGTTGGCGCGGGGCACCACCACCACGTTGATGCGGTCCAGCAGCGGTTCAAGAAGGCCCTGGGCCAGTTCGCGGCTGATGACCAGCAGGGCTTCACTGCCGGCGGGTTCGTCGCCATGCTGCTGCCCGATCAGTACGACGGTGGGGCGGCCGCTCTTGTCCAGGCTGGCAGGGTCTGTGCCGGCAGCACGTGTGACCAGCAGGCCCTGGATGGGCTCGCCGCGCTGCGAGGTGCCGATCTGCAGCAACTGGGTGCGCGTGCCGCCACGGGGCACGCTGTCGCTCAGGCTGCGCAGCCATTGGCCCACCTCCGCATTGGTCGTGAAGGCCCTGCGGTCGGCCCCCAGACCGGGGGTGCTGTAGACCACCGACGGGTTGGGGAACCGCGCGGCCACTGCATCGCCATAGGGCGGCGCCATGGGCGCTTCGTCGCGCACCAGAAGCGGTGCGGATTGGGGCAGGGGGCTGGCCACCACGGCGGCGCGCTGCGGTGGCACCTGCGCGGGTGTCTGTTGTCCCAGCGGCGCGGGGACCACGGTGCCTTGCTGGACGCGCGGCAGAGGCGCAGGGGCGCTGCGCTGCTGGGCTGTTGGCGTGGAGGGCCAGGGCGGCAGCGGGGTGCTGCCGCAGGCTGTCAGCAGCAGCGCAGCCAGTGTGGCCGGGGCGGCCCAGCGCGTGATCCGTGGTTCAGGACGTGAAAGCGGGGTGGCATCGGCGCGGCCGCGCTGGAAATGGTGCTGGGTCATGGTGTGGGCTGCCAGAGAGAGCCCCGGATGTGGGGCGAGTAGGGCGCTTTGTACGTGGATGTTACCTGCGCGCACCCGCCTCTCCTTGTCAGCGTACATCCCGTTGCAAACGCGTGGCGGCTTGGGCGGACCCCACGATCAGCGGGGGAAGTCGCTGGGGACAGTGGCGTCGGCGGGCGGCAGGGATGCGCTCTGAGCCGGAGGCGGACTGGGCAGCTTCAGCCGTAACAGGGCGCGCACAAAGCCGTGGTCCGAGCGCGTGCGGTCGCGCCCTTCATGCAGGTGGTCGTTGAAATAATCCACCCGGCGCACATCACCCACGCTGTTGCGCCCGTTGGGCAGGAACTCCTCGCTGACCAGGATCTGGTCCAGCACATAGGGGGCGCCCTGGTGGATGTGGGAGTAGGCCACGTCCTTTTTCAAGGCGAAATCTCCCTGCAGGTCGTACGCATTGAACAGTGCCACGTCGCGGGCCGTCCTGTCGTAGGCAATGTCGTTGGTCGCGCAGATCAGTTGCGTGGTGACGCTGTCGGGGGTGTCGTTGAAGTCGCCCAGGACCACCAGGGGCACGCTGGTGCGGTGCAGCAGATCGATCACCAGGCAACGCAGGGCCATGGCCTCGGCGCCACGCATGATCAGTGAGCGCAGTGAGGCCAGGGCGACCACCTTGCGGTCGTCCCGGTCCTCGGTCGGCTGGCCCAGGGCATCCTGCAGAAACTTGGGGCGCTTGGATTTGAGGTGGGCGGTGAGGACGTTGAGGGTCTGGCCATGCTTCATCCGCAAGGTGGCCACAAGGGGCGGACGCTCAAAGCGCGTGTGTTGGCCAATGCCGGGCACGTCCACCTGAAAACCCGGGGGGAAGTCGGCGAAGGACTGCACAGCCTCCACCTTGAGCCGCGTAGCCAGGCCCACCCGGGGTGTGCCCTGCGCACCTTGCTGGGTGTCGTTGTTCTCGGCTCCAGGTACGGCGACGAAGTCGTAGCGCATGCCGCCCCGGCCCAACGCCCCCTTGAAAGCCGCATCGTCCCAGACCTCCTGCACGGCCAGCACATCGGCGTTCAGTGCCCGAAAGCGCTCCCCCAGCCAGGTGATCTTGCGCTCAAACTCGGTCTGGCTGTACGGGTCCTGGTTCTCGTAGAACAGGCGACCCGGGTTGGCCAGGTTGAGCACATTGCAGGTGGCCACCATCAGGGTGTCCAGCGGTTGGGGGAATTCGGTGGGGCGCATGGAGGGCGGGCAGCGTCGTTGTGGTCACACGGGCTGCAGCCGCCTGTCAGCGAGGCTGCAGCGCACGGCCGGACAGCACTTGCAGGCCGGGCCGGCCCGACTGTACGGCATGGACCAGCGCCCGGGCCACATCGGCGCCCGGGCGGGCGCGGTAGTTGGCGGGCAGGAGGGGGTTCAGCCACTGAAACAGCTTGAGCGACAGCGACTCAGCGGGCCGGTGGGCCTGCTGCAGCGCCCGGCGCTCGCCCATGAGCAGGGAGGGGCGCGCGATGACCAGGGTCTCGAAACCCAGTTGCTGCAGGTCGCGCTCCACCTCGCCTTTGACGCGGTTGTAAAAAATGCGCGACTGCGCGTTGGCTCCCATGGCGGTGACAACTCCGCAACGGGTCGCGCCGGCCGCACGCGCAGCGCGGGCCGTGGCCATCACGGCGTCATAGTCCACCGCGCGGAACGCGCTTTGGCTGCCTGCTGCAGCCATGGTGGTGCCCAGGGTGATGTAGACGTCATCCACCGGGGGCAAAGCAGGCATCGCCGCAAAATCCACCGCATGCAGTTGCAGGCGGGGATGGGCCAGCGCGGGGGCTCGCCGCCCCTTGGCATGCAGCACATGGACTGTCGTGCCCGAGGTCTCGGGCGCGCCCGCTGCGGGGGCAGAAGGCGCCTTGCGTGACTCAGCGGTTAAAAGAGCCGCGAGGACCGCCTGGCCCACGAGACCCGTTGCCCCGGCCACCACCGCCACCCGCGCCTGATCCGCCGCCATAGCCACCACCTCCAGAGTTGCGATACCCACCGCCACCACCACGGCGACCGCGTTCAGCCATGCTGTCCACGCTGGTGCGCATGGGGTCGGGCTGACCGCCCGCACCATGGCCCGAGCTGCGATGGCCTGGATTGCTGTGACCCAGGTGGGTGCCCAGGTGCGCATTGGCGCGGGGGGGTTGTGCGTCATCGTAGCGATGGCCGCCACCGCCCTCTGGGCGTGGGCCCCGGCTGCGTGCTGGTGCCTGGGATGCGCCGTCACGCGGGCCGCCGCGACCACCGCCTTGTCCGCCACGGCCGCCACCGGCCGGGCCCTGGGCGTTGCGGGGCGCGCCGCCGCCGGAGCGGCCACCGCCGCCATTGCCGGCACGAGGGCCGCGCTCGCCGCCGCCACCCTGGCCGCCGCCTTGGCTGGCCTTGTTGGTGCGGATGCGTTCCATCATTTCGGTACGGGCGGCCTTGGCGGCAGCCTGCATCACGTCACGGCTCGGGGGCTTGCCTGCGCCGCCCCAGATGGTCTGGCGGCCCATGGCGATGGGCTCGGCCTTTTCACCAGGCTCGGGGCCAAAGCCTTCGATGACTTGCACGGGGATCTGCTGCTTGGTGAAGCGCTCGATGTCCATCATGAAGCCTTCTTCGTCCATGCAGACCAGGCTCACGGCCTCGCCGGTAGCGCCAGCACGGCCCGTGCGGCCAATGCGGTGCACGTAGTCTTCAGGGACGTTGGGGATTTCGTAGTTGACGACGTGCGGCAGGTCATCAATGTCGATGCCGCGCGCAGCGATATCGGTGGCCACCAGGGCGCGGATCTCGCCGCTCTTGAAGCCTGCCAAGGCCTGCGTGCGGGCGCTCTGGCTCTTGTTGCCGTGCAGTGCCATCGCCTGCACACCGTTCTTGGTCAGGAACTCGGCTACGTTGTTGGCGCCGAACTTGGTGCGCGTGAACACCAGCACCTGGCTCCAGTTGTGCTGCTGGATGATGTGCAGCAGCACCTGCTTTTTCTTGCCGCGGCCCACGGGGTGGATCACCTGCGAGATGCGCTGCACCGTGGTGTTGCGCGGGGTGACCTGAATGCTCTGGGGGTTCTTGAGCAGGGTGTTGGCCAGCTCGCGGATCTCATCGCTGAAAGTGGCCGAGAACAGCAGACTTTGCTTGTCCTTGGGCACCAGGGCCAACACCTTCTTCACATCGTGGATGAAACCCATGTCCAGCATGCGGTCGGCTTCGTCCAGCACCAGCACTTCTACCGTGGACAGGTCCAGGAAGCCCTGTTGCTGCAGGTCCAGCAGGCGGCCGGGAGTGGCCACCAGGATGTCCACGCCACGCTTGATGCGGTCGATCTGCGGGTTCATGCCCACGCCGCCGAAGACCACCGTGGAGTTGATGTCCAGGTACTTGCCGTATTCGCGCACAGATTCTTCGACCTGGGCGGCGAGTTCACGGGTGGGGGTCAGCACCAGGGCGCGGATGCCCTTGCCACCAAACTTGTTCTTGGGTGCCGTGCCTTGCGAGAGGCGGTGCAGCATGGGCAGGGTGAACGCGGCGGTCTTGCCGGTGCCAGTCTGCGCGCCGGCCAGAAGGTCGTGGCCTTCCAGAACAGCGGGAATGGCCTGGGCCTGAATGGGCGTGGGGGTTTCATAGCCCGTTTCGTGCACGGCCTTCAGGATGGCAGGAGCCAGGTTCAGTTCGTCAAATGTCATGTCATTGGATGCGCCCGTCCGGGGCGCTGGGTATCCGCCTGTCGTGCAACCGGGAGGTTGCCGAGCCAGTCTCAGGCTGATGAGGTTCAGGATTGGGAGCCCGGAAGCGTGGCTTCCTTCGTCCCCAGCAGTGTGCTGATGTGGCGGGCAACTGGAGCCCACAACGGGGGTATTGTCGCATGGACCGATAATCCAAGGTTTGAGAGCGCGTTCGGTGCCTTTTTGGATTGCTCCAAATGGTCCTCCAAACCCGCTCGGATGCAGACTTCCTGCCCACTTTCGCGAGCTAGAACCCTCCATGGCCCAATACGTTTATTCGATGAATCGCGTCTCCAAGACCGTGCCGCCCAAGCGGCAGATCTTGAAGGACATCTCCCTGAGCTTTTTCCCGGGCGCCAAGATCGGCGTGCTGGGTCTGAACGGCTCGGGCAAATCCACGCTGCTGAAGATCATGGCAGGTGTGGACAAGGAGATTGAGGGCGAGGCCATCCCGATGCCGGGCATCAAGATCGGCTACCTGCCCCAGGAGCCGCAGCTCAACAACGAGCACACGGTGCGCGAAAGCGTGGAAGAGGCCATGGGCGAAGTGTTTGCCGCCAAGGCCAAGCTCGAAGAGGTGTACGCAGCCTACGCCGAGCCCGATGCCGACTTTGACGCCCTTGCTGCAGAGCAGGCGCGCCTGGAAGCCATCATCGCCACGGCCGGTACGGACTCCGAACACCAGCTCGAAATCGCGGCCGACGCACTGCGCCTACCCCCATGGGATGCCAAGGTCGGCCTGCTGTCGGGTGGCGAAAAGCGCCGCATCGCGCTGTGCCGGCTCCTGCTGTCCAAGCCCGACATGCTGCTGCTGGACGAGCCCACCAACCACTTGGACGCCGAGTCGGTGGACTGGCTGGAGCAGTTCCTGCACCGTTTCCCCGGCACCGTGGTGGCTATCACCCACGATCGCTACTTCCTGGACAACGCCGCCGAGTGGATTCTGGAACTGGACCGGGGCTACGGCATCCCCTACAAGGGCAACTACAGCACTTGGCTGGACCAGAAGCAGGCCCGCCTGGAGTCCGAGCAAAAGGGCGAAGAGGCCCGAGCCAAGGCCCTGAAGAAGGAACTGGAGTGGGTGCGCCAGAACGCCAAGGGCCGCCAAGCCAAGAGCAAGGCGCGTATCGCACGCTTCGAGGAACTGAGCGATTACGAATACCAAAAGCGCAACGAAACGCAGGAAATCTTCATTCCTGTGGCCGAGCGCCTGGGCACACAGGTCATCGAGTTCAAGAATGTCACCAAGTCGTTCGGTGACCGCGTGCTCATCGACAACCTGTCCATGAACATTCCGGCCGGCGCCATCGTCGGCATCATCGGCCCCAACGGTGCCGGTAAGTCGACCCTGTTCAAGCTCATCGCGGGCCGCGAACAGCCGGACAGCGGCGAGGTCGTGATCGGCTCGACCGTGAAGATGGCCTTTGTGGACCAGCACCGCGACGCCCTGTCGGACGACAAGACCGTGTGGGAAGACATCTCCGGCGGCCTGGACATGATCAATATCGGCAAGTTCACCATGGCCAGCCGTGCCTACGCTGGGCGCTTCAACTTCAACGGCGGCGACCAGCAAAAGAAGGTGGGCATGCTGTCGGGCGGTGAGCGCGGCCGACTGCACCTGGCCAAGACGCTGATCGCAGGCGGCAACGTGCTGCTGCTGGACGAACCCTCGAACGACCTGGACGTGGAAACGCTGCGCGCGCTGGAAGACGCTTTGCTTGAATACGCGGGCACAGTGTTGGTTATCAGCCACGATCGCTGGTTCCTGGACCGTATTGCCACGCACATCCTGGCCGCCGAAGGTGACAGCCAGTGGACGTTCTTTGACGGCAATTACCAGGAGTACGAGGCCGACAAGAAGAAGCGACTCGGTGAAGAGGGTGCGAAGCCCAAGCGGATGCGTTTCAAGGCCCTCAAATAAAGGCCGAGGTCAAGTAGGATTGCATCTGGAAACCTCTTGCCCGATTCCTCCCTCCCACCATGTCCCTGCCCGCATCGCGTCTGAGAACCGTTTTCCGCGCCTGCGTTGTCAACGCCGTTCGCGGGGGCGAGGCACTGATGGGGCAGCTCGTCAAGGTCACCCAGAGTGCCTTGACCAGCGAGGAGTCGGCTAGCCGCAACATCCAGCAGCGCAATTTGCTCAGCGATGCGCTGCGCCTGCTCAACGAGCACGAGGCAGCGCTGGTCAAGGGCTATCCCATGGCCCTGCTCGAAATCTTTGCCGAAGGCCCTGCGGTTGCCAAGGGGCGCAGTTCGGCCGACGACACCGGCATGGACTTTGGCGAGCTTTCGCTCATGGACGAAAGCGAGATGCAGGCCCAGGTGGAGCTGTCCAAGGCCCAGCAGTCTGCGCTCCATGCCACAGACGCCGTGCTGGCGGAACTCAACACCCTGGTGAGTGCTGCCCAAGGTTTGCGCAGTGTGCAGCCTGAACGCAACCCGCTGCGGCCCGAGAGCTACATCCGCGCGCTGCAGAAGGTGGTGGGTGAGACCGGCGTTTCCGCAGAGGTCCGCCAGCTGTGGATGCAGCACATGCGCGACCTGTTGGGCAAACTGCTGGCCGAGGAATACAAAAAAACCGCCCAGAGCCTGCGCGAGCATGGCGTGCAGCCGGTGGGCTACGCGGTGCTCGGCACGCCTTCGGGCGGCGGACGCGGCGCAGGCCCGGGCACCGGTTACGGCGGGTCTGGCTACGGTGGCCCTGGTACGGGATACGGAGGCGGCTATTCGGGCTTTGGCCCGTCAATGAATGCGCCCATGGGCGACTACGGCAACACCGGCTACGGGCGTGGCATGGGCCCCAGCACGGGCTGGAGCGGCGACTCGCAGCAAGGTGCCATGGTGCCCATGCCTGTAGATGCTGCTGAAGAGGCGCTGCTCACTGTCGGCATCCTGCGTCAGATGCTGGCGGGGGGTGATCCGTTTGCCCCGGCTCCGGTCTACGGAGCCGTGCCCGCACAGGCAGTGGTGGTGCCCAGCGGCGCGGGGCAGCCAGGCCGGGTGGACCCCCGTGCGGGAGCCGTCAGCGCCCAGTCATCGCTGGCAGGGGGCTACTACCCGTCAGGCGCAGCCGCCGAAGCGATTGAAGACATGGCCCAGCTGGAGCGGCTGGTGGGCCGACTGGCCGGGGGCGGCACGGTCAGCCAGCCCGGGTCCTTGCCCGTGCCTTTGGTCGGCTGGCGGGGGCCTGGTGTGGCACCGGTGGTCTATGCCGCCATGCCCATGGAGGCCGCAACCCAGTCCACCGCCATGGCGGTGGAGGTGGTGGGGCGCATGATGGCCAACATCGCGCAGGACGCCCGCTTGTTGCCTCCCGTGCAGCAGGCGGTCAAGAGCCTGGAGCCCGCGCTCAAGCAACTGGTGCACCACGACGGACGGTTTTTTACCGATAGCAATCACCCTGCGCGCCGCCTGCTCGACGAGCTGACGCAACGCAGCCTGGCATTCACTGCAGAGACGGAGCCTGGTTTCAGTCGTTTCATGCGGCTGGTGACGGAGGCGGTGGGCCACCTGTCCGCCCATGAGGTCAAGGACGCCGGGCCCTTCGATACCGTGCTCAAGGCGCTGCAGTCGGCCTGGGACACTCAGGAACAAAAGATCAAGGCCCATCAGGAGGCCGAACAGAAAGCCAAATTGCAGGCCGAGCAGCGCGAACTGCTGGCCGAGAAGATCGCAGCCGATATCCGCAAACTGCCCGATGTGGACAAAGTGCCGTCGGACGTGCTGGATTTTGCGGCGGGCCCCTGGGCTGACGTGGTGGCGCTGGCGCAGGTGATGCGCGGTGACGATAGCCAGGACGATGACCCCAGCGGTTACCTGGCGCTGGTCCCGGTGCTGCTGTGGACGGCGCAGCCGGACCTCACCCGCCAGGAGACGGACCGCCTCAATGAGGCCATCCCTGGCCTGCTGGCCAAACTGCGCAAGGGCCTCAAGACCATCAACTACCCAGCGGTGCAGACCAGCGCGTTCTTGCAGCGGCTGGTGGCGTTGCACCAGGCCGCTTTTGAAAAGCCGGCGCCTGCTGCCCCCGCACCGGCCCCTGCGGCCGAGCCCGAAGCGGTCTCCGAGGTGGCAGAACTGGCTGAACCGCCCGAGGCGTCCGCTGCTGCTCCTGCCCCGCAGGACAGCGCCCAGGCTCCGCTGGACACGCCGGACCCTTATGCTGACTTTGTCATCGGGGCGTGGGTGGAACTGGTGACCAATGGCCGGGTGGTGCGCACCCAACTCACCTGGGCCAGCCCGCACGGCACCCTGTTTCTGTTCACTGCGCCCGATGCCAGCACCCAGTCCATGACCCGCCGCATGCGAGACAAGCTGGCGGCTGAAGGCTCGCTGCGCGTGGTGCCGGCCCAGCTTCCCAAACCCGCCAAGCCGGCGGCCCGCGCTTCGGGCGTTGCGGAGACGGGTGGGGCAGACCGCAAGTCGTCTGAGGGTCGTACGGGCTCTAGCTCCCGAATGGCGCCGCTGTCCAAGTCCGCTCCCCTGGCCCCGGCTTCGGGTGCCAAGACCCCCAAGAATCGCTGAGCGGAAAGACGCCTGCGCTGCGGGCGGCGCTTTGAGTGCTGCCAGCGCCTCGTGCCGCTGAAGCCTGAGTCAATACCCAGTTCCTGTTGCGCTCCCTGTTCCCTTCATGCTGTTTTCAGTCATCCCCTCGCCCGGAGTGCTGTGGTCAGCCGATCCGCCAGCCCCTCCCGACGCGCGCAGCAGCTTTTTGCGCACCAGGTGGATGTGGTTGCGCAGGGCATACAGCTCGTCCGCATACGACAAAGGCACGCTCACCTTTTCGGCCTGGGCTTCCAGGCTGTCCAGGGTGCGCAGCAGGCTTGCAGGGTCGCTCTTGCCCATCTCCAGGTCATTCTCGATTTCGCGCAGGCGGCCATACCAGCGGAATACCCGTGATCGCACCCGGAACTGGTAGAGCGGCGGGACGATGCGCGACAGCGGCAGCATGATGGCCAGCAAGATGCCCAGCACCAGCCACATGCGCTCGATCAGGTTGGCCAGCCAGAACGGCAGGTAGCGTTGCAGCATGGGCACTGGCTCGTTCATGGCCCGGTCGCCCTCCTTGGCAATCGGCAGCTCGCTACCGCGCGTGTTGGGGAACTCACGCGCCCGGTTGAACCAGCCTGCGCCGCTGTGCAGCTTTTGGGCGTTCTGGGCAAACAGGGTGAGCAGGGCGGGGTGTGTGCCGTCGCGCGCCAGCAGGGACGTGGTGGTGGCCACAAGCCGGACATCGCGCTGGGGCACGTTGGCTGCAAGGTCCACCACGCCGCGTGGCAGCGTCACGGGGGTGAGGAACGGAAAACGCCGCGCGTAAGCCTCGTGCTGCGCAAAATCCAGCAGTTGCACACCAGGTGTCTGCAGCAGCATCTGCACCATCAGCGATTCGGGCGCCGAGGCAAATACCAGGGCATCGAGCCGGCCCGCGAGGAACTCCACCGTGGCAGGCGTCTGCTCCAGTCTCGACAGCTTGACCGACCCTGGCTCCACCTTGTTGGCCTGCAACAGGCGCTCAATCAGCGTGGGAACGCCGCTGCCCTCTGATCCCACATTGACCCGCCAGCCGCGCAGCTGCCTCAGGCTGTCGAGCCTGGGGGCGTTGTGCATGCGCTCTGCTGCGTCGGTGCGGTAGAAAAGCCACAGCGGCTCCACAAACAGGCTGCCCAGGGACACGAGGTTGTCCGGGTCATCGGGCTGCAGCTCAGCCGTACCGCCCTGCACAAAGGCCACGTCAGCCTGGCCGTCCCTCAGCAGCTGCAGGTTGTGCGACGAGCCCTCGCTGGGCAGCAGTACCACATCAATCCCGTCGACAGCCAGTGCCTTCTGGTAGCGCTTGCCAAACTCTTCATAGGCACTTTGGGCAGGGCCGGTGGCCAGGGTCACCGTCTTGGGGGGATTGGGGTTGAGCCACCAATAGGCCAGCACCAGCAGCCCGACCGCCAAGAAGGCGAGGGGGCCCGCCGACACAATCAGATCGCGCAGGGTGAGAAAGGTGTTGCGAAAGGCCTGGGGCATGGGGGATGGACCAACGGAGCGAAAACAGGGCGAAAGTGGCGCGGCAGCCAACAGGGATGACCCGCCAGCGCAACAGGGTCGTTCCGGAGCCCTGTCGCGCAATCAGCAAGCCGGTGGATTATCCGGGCAGGAGCTATAGCGCCGCGTATCAGCACTTGTCTTCACGTTTCACGCCCCAGGAGTTGCTCCGGCTTGGATTGGCGGGAGAGTTGAAATCGTCGGCGCAGCCTTCTACTGCGGCAAGCGCCTGCGCTGGCGCTCGTAGGCCATGCATTCCTGCAGCGAGAGCATATCGTTCTGGTCCACATCTGCCGCTTCGAAGTAGGCCATGCGAGCCTGCACCACCTCGGTGAACGACAGCCTTCCGTCCCCATCCTTGTCAGCTGCAGCCAGCCGCCTCAGCTGGCCTTTGCCAATGCGGGGCAACTGGCTGAGGTGGGCGAGATGGACGTAGCCCTCTGCATCGGGCCCCAGGCTGTGCCAGCCCTGCACGATGTCCTGGTGAAACTCGTCCAGCGACACGTTGCCGTCGTGGTTGAGATCGGCTGCCGAGCAGATGGCTTGCAGCCTGTGGGTGAGGGTTGGGGCCACCGGTTTGTGGGCCTTGGCAGGGCGGGGTGGCGTGGTGGGTGACGATACCGCCGTATCGGCTGCGTTGGCTGTGTGGGCCGCCAGTGCCAGCACGAGGGCACAGGCGCTTGCAGAGATCCGTTGCAGATTTTTTTGCATGGGGGCTCCTTACCACCACCAGCGTTGGCTGGGGCTGCGGTTGCAGGGCCACACCATCGTGTGCGCCCCGGGGCGGACCTGGCCGGCATCCACATCCAGGCATTTGCCGGTGAGCTGGCTCACAATCTGCCCACCCCGTGTCGACCAGCTCTGGCTGCGCGAGCCCGAGCAGGACCACAGCACCACCCGGGCGCCATCCCGTGGGTCGCCACGGTCCACATCGACGCACAGGTCGCGTACGCGGATCTCGCCGCCGCGCCCCACTGCAAAACGCTGGGATGCCGTACCGTTGCATTCGTACACCTGCAGGGTGGTGCCAGGCTGGAACTTGCCACCCCGCACATCGAGGCACAGGCGGCCGTCCACGCGGATCTCGCGCCCCCAGTCGCCACCCTGGCCGGGGTAGCCCGGGTACTCGGGGCGTCGGTCGTCGTCATGACGGTTGTGGTTGGCCAACAGGGCAATGCCTGCAATGGCGGCCACGGCCGCTACCGCCGCACCGGCATTGGAGCCGCTGTTGTTGCCGGAGGCATAGGTCCGCGTAATCTTGAAGCGGCCGCCGCAACCACCGTTAGTCCACAGCTCGCGGTTGGTCAGGTCATAGCCCCAGGTGCGGTTGAAGCGGCACGCTCCCTGGGTTTGTTCCACCAGGTCCACCTGGGTCACATCGTCCGCCAGACGGTAGGAGGTGTAGCCGCCGCTGGACTGCAAATCCACCAGCTGGTCCTGCGCCAGTGCGGGCGGTGTGCCCACGAGCAAGGGCAGGCACAGCAGCCATGCACGTTTCTGCAACGTATGGTCTCTCATGGGTTGACTCTCCTTGTTCCGATCCGGAGCCTTATGAATAAGTGCGGGGTACCAGGGGCCAATCCCCACGCACCTCTCACCAGTCGCATCATAGGGCGGTCAATCGTTCAAGAGGTTGGTCACAGGTCGCCGACTCCTCGCGTCATTACGATGGCCTGAACGCTCCGATTGGCACTGCTTGCTCACGGGAGCTGACGAAGAATCAGGTTGGACCTTCTGATAACGGGAGGTATGCGCCAGGCCCATGGCTGTGAACACGCCAGCCGTTGGGGAGTCTGCTGGCGCAGTACCTTCGCCGCTGTCACGCCTCCAGAATCTATTCCTTCTATTCCTGTCTGCGCCGGTACTTCAGTGACTTCAGCTCACTTGATTAGCAAAGCAGACCCGCTGCCGTGAATCCGAAAGACTGCCACTGCATTGACGAGGTCGTCGGCCTGACCGCGAAGGCTGGCCGCTGCGGCCGCCATCTCCTCCACTAGAGCAGCGTTCTGCTGAGTGGCTTGGTCCATCAGCGTGATCGCTTCGCCCACCTGCGTGACCCCCGCACTTTGTTCGGAGCTGGCGGCGCTGATCTCGCCCATGATGTGCGTGACGTTACGGATGCTGGCCACGACCTCGGTCATGGTTTGGCCTGCTTTGTCGACAAGGGCGGTGCCGTGCTCCACGCGGCCTACGCTTTCGGTGATCAGTTGCTTGATCTCCTTGGCAGCGGCGGCACTGCGTTGGGCCAGGTTGCGCACCTCGCTGGCCACTACAGCAAAACCTCGGCCCTGCTCGCCGGCGCGGGCGGCTTCCACCGCAGCATTCAGCGCAAGGATGTTGGTCTGGAACGCAATGCCGTCAATCACGCTGATGATGTCGTTGATCTTTCGGCTGGAGTCGTTGATGTCCTTCATGGTGGCGACCACCATGGCCACCACTTCGCCCCCTTGCTGTGCGACGGTTGAGGCCGAATGCGCGAGCCGATTTGCATTGACCGCGTTGTCCGCGTTCTGCTTCACGGTCGAGCCCAGCTGTTCCATCGATGCCGCAGTTTGCTGCAGGGCACTGGCCTGCTGCTCGGTACGCATTGACAGGTTCTGGTTGCCTTGCGCGATTTCTGCGCTGGCGGTGGATACGCTCTCCGATCCCTGGCGCACTCCTGCCACCAGGTTGGACAGGCTCCGTCGCATGGCTTCCATGGAGGCAACGACCGAAGCGATCTCGTCTTTGCCATGCGCTACCAGCGGGTTGGCCAGGTTGCCCCGCGCAAACTCCTGCGTCGCCTGGCTTGCCTCGCTCAGGGGCCGGACGATGGAACGGGTGGTGGCAACGCCCAGCACACAGGCAAACACCACCATGGTGATGCTGAGCAGGATCAGCTGAAACCGCAACGATTCAAACTGATGCATCGATTCCTGGCTGGCGCGTTTGCTGATGGCGTCGCTCTCGGCCAGGAAGGCTTCGATGTCTGCCACCAGCTTGTTCAGCAGGGGGCGGCATTCTTCGTTAATTTTCTTGATGGCCGCATCTTTTTCTCCCAGGCTCCCCAGCCGGGTGATCTCCAGCGCCACGGGGCCATAGGCCGCCTCGGTTTTCTTGATCTCGGCCAGCAGCTTGTTCAGAGGAGCGGTTTCCGGGGGGCCTGTCTTGAGGGCATCTTCCACTCCCTGTAGTGCTTTACCCATGCCTTCGTGGGCCACCCCTATGCGCCGGGTTTCTGCCTCAGCATCCTCCTTGGAGCCGGCGATCACCAAGTTGCGCGCAGACACGGCCCTCGCATTGGCCATATCAAGAACTCGGTTGCCCAGACTTTTGATCACGTTCAGGCGATTGACCTGGTTGTCCAGGCTCTCCTGCGTCATGGACTCTCCACGGATGCCCATGACGGCCACCAGAATCAGTGCGCAGGTCAGGACAACATAGCCAATGCCAAGACGCGTCTTGATGCTCAGGTTTTGCAGGACATTCATGCGATGGGTCCTCCAGCTGGTGGCAATGATGATGCACTTTTATGGACTAATGCACCATGTTTTCCATCTTTTGTGAGCACGTAGACACATGCGCGCGGGCGGAGCAGGTCGCCGCGGCGCGTCACAGCCTCTGATGCTGAGCCACTTTTTCGCCCCGTCAAGGTTTTTTTGACCGCGCACGGCAGGGCCTTGCGCGCCGTCCGCGGGGTTCCTGGAGTTCTTTCAGCGCATCGGGGGCGTCCAGCGCCGCCCTGTGGGTGTCAGCCCAGCTCCGCCGCCGATGGCAGGTACAACCCCTCGGCGGTGGTGATCGCGCGCGCAGCGCGTGCCGCCCGCGCGGTGGCGATGGCCGTGGCCTCGGCCGCCATGGTGGCCAGCACCATCATGCCCAGGCTCTTGCCGCTGCGGGCCGTACCCAGGCTGAAGAGGGTGTCGCCGTCGGACATGGTGTGCACCGGGTTGATGCTGCGCGCCAGGCCGTCGTGTGCGGCCACGGCGAGGCGGTGGGCCTGTACCTTGGTGATCACGGCGTCGGTGGCGACCACGCCGATGGTGGTGTTGGTGCCCGCCAGCAGGGGCTGGGGCGGGTCGCCGCGCAGCAAGGCGCGGCGTGTGTCGCGCAGGCGCAGGCCGTCGTCGGTACGGGCTCCGGCAATGACCTGGGCGGTGTCGGGGTCGATCACGTCGCCCAGCGCATTGCAGGCGATGAGCGCGCCCACTGTGACCCCGTCCACGGTGACCGAGGCGGTGCCGATGCCGCCCTTCATGGCACGCTGGATGCCGAAGATCTTGCCCAGCGCCGCGCCGGTGCCCGCGCCCACGTTGCCTTCGGCCGGGTCGGCGGTGGAGGCTGCCTCGCACGCCGCGTAGCCCGCTGCCGCATCGGGGCGGATGCGCATGTCGCCCACCAGCAGATCGAACAGCACGGCGGCAGGCACGATGGGCAGGCGGCCCACGGCCACATCAAAGCCCACGCCGCGCTCTTCAAGCCAGCGCACGGCGCCGGTGGCGGCGTCCAGCCCCCAGGCGCTGCCGCCCGCGAGCATGATGGCGTGCACCTTGTCCACCAGGTTGGAGGGGTGGAGCAAATCCGTCTCGCGCGTGCCGGGGGCGGCACCCCGCACATCCACCCCGGCCACGGCGCCCTCGCGGGTGATGATGACGGTGCAGCCCGTGGGGCGGCGGGTTTCGGTGAAGTGGCCGACCTCGATGCCGGCCACGCGGGTGATGCTGCCAGCGTCGCCAGCCAGTGTGTTGGAGGAACTCATGGCCGTTGATTATGGTGCCCATGCGTCGTCCGACAGTTGCGCAGCATCAGGGCCCCGGCGCTGCGCGTGGAGTCGCTTCAGGGCGCTTTCTCGATCCGCTGGACGTGGTATGCGCCGCTGATCTGCTCGGCCCGAAAACGCACCTTGTCGCCGGGTTTCAGATCGCCCACCACGCTGGCGTCGGCCACGCGGAACACCATGGTCATGGGCGGCATCTCCAGGTTCTTGATCTCGCCGTGCTTGAGGGTGAGGCGCAGGGTGCGTGGGTCCCACCGGGTGATTTCGCCTTCGCTCAGCTCCGCCTGGGGCGCGGGCGATGCGGCGGCTGCGGGGTGGTGGCTGCTGTGGCTGTCTGCGGCGGCTGCTGCGGGGGCTTGGGCCAGGGCAGACCCCGTGCCCAAGACAAGCAGGCTGGCAGCCAGCGGGATGCAGAAGAGGTGCTTTTTCATGTCGATGCCTTTTTGTTGTAGCTGTTGAACACGCGCGTGCTGCCGTCGTGTGCCACCAGCAACACGTCGTATGGGTCGCGCCGGTCGCCGTACACGGCGCCGTCCATGCCTGGCGAGCCCACCGGCATGCCGGGCACGGTCAGGCCCAGGGCCTTGGGCTTTTGCTGCAGCAGCTTGCGCACGTCGCTGGCGGGCACATGGCCTTCCACCAGGTAGCCGCCCACCAGCGCGGTGTGGCACGAGCCCAGCTTTTGCGGCAGGCCCAGGCGGGCGCGCACGGCGTTGTTGCCGGTGGCGTGCACCTTCACGGCAAAGCCGTTGGCTTGCATGTGGTCCACCCAGTCCTGGCAGCAGCCGCAGTTGGGGTCTTTCCACACTTCCAGAGGCGTGGGTGGGCGGTTGCCGGCGCGGGACCCACCCGGCAGCAAAGCGACAGCCAAACCCGCGCCCAGCAGGGGCAGGGTGGTGGCGAGCCATTGGCGGCGGGCAGGGCTGGGGAGCGCGGTCATGGATGCGGATGCAGCCCGAGGGCGTTGGAGGGGCATGGTGTTTCTCCTGGCGTTATGGATGGCGGGGCAGCACGGTGATGGTGCCGGTCATGCCGGCCTGGTAATGGCCGGGGATGAGGCAGGCAAAGTCAAAGCTGCCTGCTCGGTTGAAGTGCCACACGATGTCGCCGGCCTTGCCCGCCGCCACATGGGCCATGTAAGGCTCGTCGTGTTCCATGCCCGGGTGCTTTTTCATCATCTCGGCGTGCTGGTCCAGCTCCGTCTTGGTGCCGATCACGATCTCGTGCAGCACCTGGCCTTTGTTCTGGGCGCGCAGCCGCACGGTGTCGCCCTCGCGCACTTCGATGTGGCGGGGGCTGAACCGCATGTCGTCGCCCATGCGCACGGTGATCGTGCGGCGCACCTGCTGGGCGTCGCCTGCAATGCCCCAGTCTTTTTGCTCTTTGACCACGGGGGCTGTGGAGGTGCGGTGGGGCATGTTTTCATGCCCATAGGCAGAAAAAGTGCCGAATGCGCTAGTGCACATTGCCCAGGCAGCTATGAATTTAATAGTGTTCATGGTGATCGTTGGCATCAATGTTGGTGGCCGCTGGCAGCGGGCTTGCGTGCATTGGCCGCGCCTGGGGCGGTGCCTGGGGTGTCGGTGCGTGCAGGGCGTGGTGTGGCGGCCGGGGCGCCTTGCCATTCAAAGGCCTGGGTGCCACGTGGCTGCCTGAAGTCGCCGGGGTCGGCATAGCTGCCTGCGGGTTGGTCGGCGCGCACCTTCAGGGTGGTGAACATGCCGCCCATCTCCAGCGGGCCGAAGGGGCCGGTGCCCGTCATCATCGGGAAGGTGTTGTCGGGCAGCGGCATCTCCATGGCGCCCATGTCGGCCATGCCGCGCTCGCCCATCACCATGTAGTCGGGCACGATCTTCTGGATCTTGCCGACCAGGCCGCGGTGGTCCACGCCGATCATGGTGGGCACGGCGTGCCCCATGGCGCCCATGGTGTGGTGGCTCTTGTGGCAGTGCAGGGCCCAGTCGCCGGGTTCGTCGGCAATGAACTCCACCTGCCGCATCTGGCCCACCGCCACGTCGGTGGTCACCTCGGGCCAGCGCGCGCTTTTGGGCACAGGACCGCCGTCGGTGCCGGTCACTTCAAACTCGTGCCCGTGCAGATGGATGGGGTGGTTGGTCATGGTGAGGTTGCCCACGCGGATGCGCACGCGCTCGCCCTGGCGCGCCACCAGCGGGCTGATGGCGGGGAACACGCGGCTGTTCCAGCACCAGATGTTGTGGTCCAGCATGGTGTTGACCTTGGGGGTCATGCTGCCGGGCTCCACGTCAAAGGCGTTGAGCAGAAACGCGTAGTCGCGCTGCACCTTGGCGATCTGTGGGTGGCTGCCCTTGGGGTGGGTGATCCACAGGCCCATCATGCCCATGGCCATCTGCACCATCTCATCGGCATGCGGGTGGTACATGAAGGTGCCGGGGCGGCGCGCCACAAACTCGTACACGAAGGTCTTGCCGGGCTGGATGGCGGGCTGGGTGAGGCCGCCGACGCCGTCCATGCCGTTGGGCAGGCGCTGGCCGTGCCAATGGATGGTGGTGTGCTCGGGCAGGCGGTTGGTGACGAAGATGCGCACGCGGTCGCCCTCGACCACCTCGATGGTGGGGCCGGGGCTCTGGCCGTTGTAGCCCCACATGTTGACCATGAAGCCGGGCGCCACCTCACGCACCACGGGCTCGGCCACCAGGTGGAACTCCTTGACGCCCGCGTTCATGCGCCAGGGGGCGGTCCAGCCGTTCAGGGTGACCACGGGGTTGTAGGGGCGGCCGGTGGGCGGGTGCAGCGGTGGCGCGGTGTCGGCGCTGGACTGTGTGGCGGGCTCGGGCAGCGCGGCCAGGGCCACGCGGCTGACGGAGGCTGCAGCCACGGCCGTGGCGGCGCCAGAAAAGAAATTGCGGCGGTTCATGTCAATGGCCTTGTGGGGTGGTGGAGGCTGCGGCGCCGGAGGTGAGGCCCTGCAGGGCACCGGGCGAGGTACCCGTCAGCGCCAATTGCAGGTCGGTCTCGGCCAGCCAGAAGTCGCGCTGCGCTTCGATGGCGTTGGCCACGGCCTGCGTGCTGTTGCGTGCTTCGGCCAGCATGTCCCACACGCTGGCCAGCATGCCGTTGTAGCGCAGCGTGGTCTCGTCGGCGATGAGCTGGCGCAGGGGTACCACTTCAGCCTGCTGCTGGCGCGCCAGGTCGAGGGCCGTGCGGTAGGTGAGCCAGGCGGCACGCACCTCGCTGCGGGCGCGCACGGCGGTGTCTTGCAGCTGGGCGGCGCTTTGCTCCACCTCGGCCTGGGCGCGGGTGCGGGCTGCACCACCCCAGTCGAACAGGGGCAGGGGCAGCTCGATCTCCCAGCCGCGCTTGATGTCGCTGCGGCCGGTGTCGCGTTCGGTCGCGGTGTTGCGGCTGTATGCCAGCCCAATGTCACCAAACACGGCGCCCGCACGGCTCCAGCCCTGGCGCGTTGCCTGGGTGTCCAGCTGGCGGCGGGCAGCTTGCACGTCCAGCCGCTCGCGCAGCGCGGTGGCTTCGATGCCATCGGCGGGTAAGGCGGTGGCGGGCAGGGGCGGCAGCTGCTGGGCCAGCTGGTATTGCGCCTGCGCGCCCCACAGGCCCATGCGGCGGTTGAGCTGCTCACGCTCGGTGGCGGCGGCCAGGCGGGCGCGGGCACGCTGGCGGGTGGCCTCGTGCAGCACGGCCTGTTCGCGGGCTTGTTGCAGGCGGCTCCAGTTGCCCACCTGCGCCATGCGGTGCGCCAGCTCGGCCCCGGCCTCGGCGGCTTCCACCATGCGGTCGTGCGTGGTGGCCACCTGCTCAGCGGCCACCGCCCGCAGCCAAGCGCGGCGGGTGTCTGCGGCCAGTTGCACCACATCCTGCGCGGCCTGCAGCGTGGCAATCTGCAGGCGCTCGGCCTCGCGCTGGGTGCGCCAGGGCAGGGTGATGAGGTCCATCAGGCCAAAGGCCAGGGTGCGTTCGATCTCGCGTTCCTGGCTGTTGGTGAAGCGCCCCAGGGTCAGGTGCGGGTTGGGCAGCGTGATGGCCTGCACCCGCTCGGCATCGGCCACGCCCAGTGCGGCCAGCCGGGCTTGCAGGCCTGGGTTGTTGAGCAGGGCAATGCGTACGGCGGCGTCTTGTGTCAGGGGTTGTGCGAGCCAGCCGTCAATGGACTGCTGGGCCTTTGCGCGAGCGCTCGGGTCTATGGCGGGCAAGGCCGCCTGGGGCGCACCGGCGGTACGGCCCGCCGTGAGGGCCGCGACATCACTGCGCAGGCCATCGGGCGACACGCTGGCGCAGCCCGCCAGCAGGGTGGCGGCAGCCAGTATGGAGAGGCGATGTGCGCTGATCATGGCTTGCCCTTCTGCTCGGGGTGGTGGGCGGGGTGGGCACTCCCTGCGCTGCCGTGGTGCATCTCATGGGCTGTGCCAGGCGGCTTTCCATGGGGCATGCCGTGTTGCATGCCCTGGTGGTGGTGTGGCATGGGGGCCGCTGCGGAGGATGCGGGCGCGGGGGGCGGTGCGGAACCGCGCTGCGCCTCCCAAGCCACGATGTCCGCATGGCCGCGCGGAAATGCGCCCACGGCCTCGTGTGCCTGGCGCCAGGCCTGGGGAGTGGGCAAGGCGTCCACCAGCGGGGGCTGCGGCGGCATGGCCGTGTAGGGCAGGGGAGCGGTGGGTGCATCGGCGCGGGTGGCGTCGGGTGCAGATGGGCTCTGGGCTTGCGCCAGCAAGGGCGACAACAGGGCGAGGCAAGCCAGTCGCATGGGCCACGATGGCCCGGGCGACGGCGAGGAGAGAAAAATAGCAGGGGCGCGCATGGCGATCTCCAGACAACGAACGAAAAACACGGCGCTGCCGCCCGATGGGCCCCGTGTCTCGGAGTCAGTCAGGCAATGGCAGACGCACTTCGGGCGTCGGAGATCAGGCGATGGGTGGTTTGATGGTCAGCGCTGCGGGGGCGCTGTCAAACTGCGCGGAGGCCAGGGGCAGCAGGGCTCTGGCCGGCAGGGGGGCGGGGGTCAGCGATGCGGGCAGGCCCAGCATGGCCGAATGGCAAATTTCGCAGGCCGAGCAGCTGGCGCTGTGGTGGTCGTGGTCGCTGTGAGTCGGGCAGCCCGTGCCGTGGTCCTGGCACGCTGCAGAGTGGCTGGCAGTAGTGTGGTCGATGGCGGGCTCGACGGCCGGACCATCATGGTGGGCGTTGGCGTTGGCGTTGGCGTTGGCGTTGGCGTTGGCGTGCGCGTGGGCAGGTGTCGAGTCCTCGGCCTGGGCAAGGGTTGCGGAATGATCGTGGACATGGCTGTGGTCGTGGGCCATGCTTTCCGCCACGGGCTGATGCGCCCCCGCGTGCTGCGCCGGGCCTGCAGGCAGCAGCGGCGCCACGATGCCCGCTGCCATGGCCGTGCCTGTCAGGCCCCGAAGGACCAGCACCACCATCAGCAGGAAGAAAAAGCCGCGACGCATGCTTCAATGATACGGCGGGGCGGCCCAAGGTTCCAAAGGCACGCCCTTTTCTGGCCCGGCGCGCCGGGGCAACCGGCCAAGGACCCTGAGGGCAAACCCGCGCAAATCGTGCATGCCTTTTTGGAACATGGGCAGTACCATGTGACGAAACACGTCGGTTCCCACCTGTCCATTTTTCCGCAGGTCCCGGCCAACGTGTTTCCAAGCGTCTTTCTCTTGCACAGAAAGGTCGGTATGCCCCCATGGGTCGCTGGAATGTGGAGCACCTTGTCCGCGCGGATTCGCTGGCTGGTGCTGTGGGCCACGCTGCCGGCGGTGCTGCTGGTGGTGTACCAGGCACGGACCCACCGCACAGACGCGATCGCCGCCGCCGAAGAGCGTGCGCTGCAGACCTTGCAGTCGGTGGCCGGCACCCAGCAACGGCTGATTCAGAACACCCGCCAGTTTCTGCAGCAACTGGCCGCCATGCCGCCGGTGCACGACCCCGCCGCCCCCCAGTGCGGGCGCTATTTGGCCGAAGTGCTGTCGCTGAACACCACCTACGTCAACATTGGCGTGCCACGGGTGGATGGCGAGCTGCTGTGCAATGCGCGGCCGCTGAAGGCGCCCGTCAATGTGGCCAACCGCCCGTATTTTCAGCAGACGATCTCGGGGCGGGACTTTGCGGTGGGCAGCTTCCAGGTGGACCGCGCCGCCCAGGTGGCCAGTGTCAACTTTGCCTACCCGGTGATTCCACCGGGCACGCAAGACGTGGTGGGAGCCGCCGTGGCGGTGGTGTCGCTGGAGTGGTGGAGCCTGCGGCTTACCGACCTGGGGCTGCCGGACGGCGCGGTGGCCCGCGTGTCCGACCCCGACGGCCGCGTGCTGGCGCGCTACCCGCCCGATGCCAGCGAGCTGGGGGCTCCGTTTGCCGATGGCGAGTTCCGCGCCCTGGTGCTGCAGACCCCGCAGGGCCAGCGCCAGCGCACGCGCGCGGATGGCACCCCTGAGCTGGTGGTGTTCCAGCCACTCATCGAGGCGGGCGGGAAGCCCGTGGCCACCATGAGCCTGGCCGTGCCGCTGGACAACCTGTACGCCACAGCCAACCGCCGCATGTGGACCGAGATGGCGTTCTTGCTGGGTGGCCTGGTGCTGTCCTTTGCCGTGGCGCAGGTGGGGGTGCGGCGCGGCGTGATGCGGCCCCTGCGGCGCCTGCTGCACGCCACGGACGAGTTGGCCGAGGGGCGCTATGTGTCGCGCGTGCCCGCCACGGGCCTGCAGGAGCTGACCGAGCTGGGCCGCCGGTTTGACCGCATGGCGCTGACCCGCCAGAAAGCCGAGGCCGAACTGCGCCAGAGTGAGGAAAACCTGGCCATCACGCTGCACTCCATCGGCGATGGCGTGATCGCCACCGATGCGCAGGGCCGCATCACCCGCATGAACGCGGTGGCCGAGCGCCTGACGGGCTGGCCCCTGGCCCAGGCCACGGGGCAGCCCTTGCCCGAGGTGTTTCGCATCGTCAACACCGGCACCCGCGAGCCGCAGATAGACCCGGTGCAGCTGGTGATGGACCGGGGCCAGGTGGTGGCATTGAGCAACCACACCACCTTGCTGGCCCGGCATGGCGCCGAGTACCACATTGCCGACAGCGCTGCCCCCATACGCAACGCGCAGGGGCAGATCGTGGGCGTGGTGCTGGTGTTCAGCGACGTGAGCGAGTCCTACCGGGTGCGTCGCAAGCTGGAGGACAACGAGGCGCGCTTTCGCACCCTTACGGCGCTGTCATCCGACTGGTACTGGGAGCAGGACGCGCAGTTTCGCCTCACTCATGTCGAGGGCCGGGCCGATGACCGGCTGGTGCAGGAGGCCGCGCTGCACATGGGCAAGACCCGCTGGGAGCTGGCCGCACCGGGCATGAGCGATGCGCTGTGGGAAGAACACCGCGCGCTGCTGGAGCGCCACCAGGAGTTCCGCGACTTCGAGTTCGAGCGCCGCGACCAGCAGGGCTGCTCGTACTGGGTGTCCATCAGCGGCACGCCCGTGTTTGATGACGACGGTGTGTTTTGCGGCTACCGGGGTGTGGGCAAGGACATCTCGGCCCGCAAGCGCGACGAGAACGAGCTGCGCATTGCAGCCATTGCGTTCGAGTCGCAAGAGGGCATGATCGTCACCGACGCGGACACCCTCATTCTGCGCACCAACCGCGCGTTCAGCCGCATCACCGGCTACAGCGCCGATGAGGTGGTGGGCCGCCGCACCAGCCTGCTGGCCTCGGGCCACCACGACAAGGCGTTTTTTGATGCCATGTGGGCCAGCCTGGCCAGCACCGGCGAGTGGAAGGGCGAGCTGTGGAACCGCTGCAAGAGTGGCGAGGTGAACCTGCACTTCATGGCCATCACCGCCGTCACGGACCAGCACGGGGTGCTGACGCACTACGTGGCCACCCTCAGCGACATCACCCAGCGCGCGGCGGCAGCGCGCGAGATCGAGCACCTGGCGTTCTACGACCCGCTCACCCACCTGCCCAACCGCCGCCTGATGATGGACCGCCTGCAACAGGCGTTTGCCACCAGTGCGCGCGCGGGCCTGCAAGGGGCTCTGCTGTGCCTGGACCTGGACCACTTCAAGACCCTGAACGACACCCTGGGCCACGACATGGGCGACGTGCTGCTGCAGCAGGTGGCCCAGCGGCTCACGGCCTGCGTGCGAGAGGGCGACACCGTGGCGCGGCTGGGCGGCGACGAGTTTCTGGTGCTGCTGGAAGACCTGGGCGCCCTTGCCACCGATGCGGCCGAGCAGGCGCAGGCGGTGGGCGAAAAGATTCTGGCCGCGCTCAACCAGCCCTACCAGCTCGCATCGCACCATGTGCACAGCACCACCAGTGTGGGCGCCGTGCTGTTCAGCGGCCAGGGGCAGACGGTGGAAGATGTGGTCAAGCATGCCGACTTGGCCATGTATGCCGCCAAGACCGCAGGGCGCAACGGCATCCGGTTTTTTGACCCCCGCATGCAGGCCGCTGTCACGGCCCGCGCGGCGCTGGAGAACGACCTGCGCACGGCGCTGGAACAGGGCCAGTTCACGCTGCACTACCAGGTGCAGGTGGGCTGCGGCAAGCACGTGGTGGGGGCCGAGGTGCTGATCCGCTGGAACCACCCGGCACGTGGCATGGTGCCGCCGTTCGAGTTCATCCCGCTGGCCGAAGAGACCGGGCTGATCCTGCCCATCGGCCTGTGGGTGCTGCAGACGGCCTGCACCCAGCTGCGCCGCTGGCAGGACGACCCGGCCACGGCCCACCTGCAACTGGCGGTGAACGTGAGCGCCCGCCAGTTCCGCCAGGCCGACTTCATGGAGCAGGTGGTGGCCGTGCTGCGGCAGACCGGGGCGCGGCCCGACCGCCTGAAGCTGGAGCTGACGGAGAGCCTGGCGCTGGACAACGTGGACGACACCATCGCCAAGATGAACGCGCTGCGCGCGCTGGGCCTGCGCTTTTCGATGGACGACTTTGGCACCGGCCAGTCGTCGCTGTCGTACCTCACGCGGCTGCCGCTGGACCAGCTCAAGATCGACCAGAGCTTTGTGCGCAACATCGGCATCCAGCACACCGACGCGCTCATCGTGCAGACCATCATCGGCATGGCGCAGAGCCTGGGCATCGACGTGATTGCCGAGGGCGTGGAGACCGAGGCGCAGCGCGCGTTTCTGGAGCGCCACGGCTGCACGCTGTGGCAGGGCTACCTGTTCAGCCGCCCGGTGCCCATCGAGGCGCTGGAGCAGCGGCTGCACAGTGGGCTGGGCTGGCAGGTGTCGTCGTAGTACTACACCACCCTAAACCGCCATGTAGCGGCCCGGCCGGTGGTTCATGGCCAGCACCAGGTTGAGCGCCACGGCACCCGCAATGGACCAGGCCACGCGCAGGGGCTCCACCGTCCACAGGGCCAGCAGCACGATGACGCAGTCCACGGCCATCTGCACCTTGCCCGCGCGCCAGCCGTAGCGGTCCTGCAGGTACAGCGCGGCAATGCCCACGCCGCCCAGGCTGCAGCGGTGGCGGAACAGCACGAGGAAGCCCGTTCCCGTAATCAGCCCGCCGGCAATGGCCGCGTACAGCGGCTGCAGCTGCGCAAATTGCAGGAACTGCGACTGCAGCTCAGTCAGCAGCGACAGCAGCAGCACCGCGATGAAGGTCTTGACCGTGAACGCCCGGCCCAGCTTGCGCAGCGCCAGCCAGTAAAACGGCAGGTTGAGCACAAAGAAGATCTTGCCAAAGCCGATGCCCGTGGCGTAGTGCAGCAAAAACGCCAGCCCCGCCGTGCCACCTGTGAGCAACCCCGCGCTGGTGAAAAACGCCACCCCCACCGAGATGAGCAACACCCCGGTGAAGATGGCCACGGCGTCTTCCGTCAGGCTGTGGGGCACGACCAGCGGGGCAGGGGTTGCGGGGGCGGCAGGGGCGCGGGAGGGCATGGGCAAAAAGCAAAAGGAATGAAGGCTGTGCCCGCGGCCCCCGGGGCAGAGGGCGGCGCACAGGCAGTGGATTGGACCATGCAAGCCCCATGCCGGGCTTGTCGTGCGTCAACTTCGGGGTGCCAGCTTGCCATCGCACCAGTCAACCGGTCACTCCTGATTTGATAGCTGCCAGCGCATATGATTCAAGCGCTAGCATCGGTTTTTGACTGAAATTGGGTGGCCGATAGGCTGGCAGCCGCCAACGCCCCGTCGATCAGCTGCGTGATGTGCGGCTGCGACGCCATGGGCGCCAGCGCACTGACCTGCGCCCGGCCCGTGTTGCCGATGGGCAGCCGCGCCAGCGCGTGGCCCAGGGGCACCAGGGCCAGTCGCAGTACCTGTCCACCGGCCTCGCGCCAGTCGCGCAACTGCAGGGCGTAGCGCAGCATGGCTGTGTGCGACCGCCAATGCAGGGACAGCGTGGTTTGCCCCAGCACATGCGCGGCCTCCAGCCAATGCCAGCGGGTGGCAGGCGGTGCGTCGGCATCGCGCGCAAACGCTGCCAGCAGGTGGTCGAATGCGCGCTCCCTGTGCAAGGGGTCAGCCATGGGTGCTGCCGCGTGGTGCGCCGCCAGCTGGCGCCAGCGCCGTTGTCGGTAGAACACCTGGGCAAACGTCGCGCTCAGGGGCGTCATCAGCCAGGGCAGGTGGCGCGCGACCACGTCAATGTCGTCGGTGTAGAGCGTGTGGCCGTCCGGTAGCGGCTGCAGCGTGATGCGGTGGTCCCAGCGCCGCATCAGCGTGCCCTCGCCGTTGTCGCGCAGCGTGGGCCATGCGTCGTCCTGCCCGGCGGGCTCGATGGAGATGCGCACGGTTTGCGAGCCAATGGGCAGCAACCCCAGCAGCCACATCTGCAACGGCAGATCCCCGGGAGACCAGTGGCTGGGCCAGGGCGCGCCGCCGGGGCGCGTGAACCGCACCAGCGGCGCCGTGATGTGGCGAAAAACGGCAGTGCTTTGCAGTTGCGCAGCCACCCATTCGGGCGGTGCGTTGAGCGGAGTGGACAGGCGTACGCGCATAGATCAGTGCCCGTGTGCTGCGGGGGCGCCGGCGGTGCTGGCCAGCTCTTGCCGTGCGTGGCGGATCACGCTCCAGCCGCCGCTGATGGCCAGGCCCGCCATGATGGCCGCCACCGCCAGGTCGGGCCAGGCCGTGCCCGTGCCCAGTACCCCCAGCGCGGCCGCCATCACGGCCAGGTTACCGAGCGCGTCGTTGCGGGTGCACAGCCACACGCCGCGCATGTTGGCGTCACCCTCGCGCCAGGCGTAGAGCAGGGCGGCCACCCCCAGGTTGGCCGCCAGCGCCAGCAGGCCCACGCCACCCATGGTGAAGGGCTCGGGCGGCACCCCTTGCCACACCCCCCACGCCACCCGGCCGATCACGAACACGCCAAAGGCCAGCATGCTGGCCCCTTTGAGCAGCGCGGCACGTGCCCGCCAGGTCAGCGCCATGGCCAGCACCCACAGCGACAGCCCGTAGTTGGCTGCATCGCCCAGAAAGTCGATCGCGTCGGCCAGCAGCGACGCCGAGCCCGACTGGGTGCCCGCGCCCAGTTCCACCACAAACATGGCGGCGTTGACGACGAGCGCAATCCACAGGATGCGGCGGTAGCGCGGGTCTGCGCTGGCGGGGGCGTCGTGACTGTGGCCGGGCGCGCCGTGCTCGTGGTGGCCGTGATGGCAATGGGCGGACATGGTGTTTTCTCCTGGCGGTTTTGGAAAGCGATGGCATCATTGGAAACCTTGAAGTCACTTGAAGGTCAAGCCCATGGATCCCCACGCTGCACAGTTCCGCATCGGCGAGGCCGCCCAGCAGTCCGGCGTGTCGGCGGCCAACATCCGGTATTACGAAAAAGAGGGGCTGCTGCTGCCCGGCGCGCGCGGCGACAACAGCTACCGCCTGTACAGCAGCGCCGACGTGCACCAGCTGCGTTTCATCCGCCTGTGCCGCGCCATGGACATGTCGCTGGACGAGGTCAGGACCTTGCTGGCGCTGGACTGGGACAGCAAGACGGCCTGCCATGCCGCCTGCGACACGCTGGATGCACATCTGGTGCATGTGCGCACCCGCCTGGCCGAGCTGCAGGCGCTGGAGGCCGACCTGCAGGCGCTGCGCAGCCGCTGCGACGGCGCTGACGCCACCTGCCACATCATCGAAGCGCTGCATGCGCGGGCCGACGCGCAGCCCGTAGGCGCCGCCGCCACGCCCAGCCAGGGCAAACGGCATGTGTGAGCAGTTGTTGTGCGGTGTGGCGGTGTGCGTGCTATTTGCTATTTAATTGATAGCTACTCAGGCATATTCTTCTAGCGCTACCGCCAGAAAATGGCCCAAATATCTCCAGCAACCTGCCATGGGCTGCCCTGGCGCATGCCCCCGCTATGATCCGCCCATGATCTCGCGCCTTCCCGGCCTCTCCCTGCCCGAACGTGTGTGGAACACGGCGCGGCGCTGGGCGGTGGCCTGGTGGCGCATCCTGTACCTGGGTGCGGTGGTGCTGGTGCTGGTGTTGTCGCCGTCCAGCTACGGCAAGGGCACCCGCCGCGCGCTGGCCCGGCACCTGTATCTGGACACGGCGCCGGTGCTGCTGGGCTTTACGGTGCTGGCCGCGCTCATCAGCCTGGTGCTCACACGCATCGTGGTGGTCACGGCGCTGAGTTACGGCCTGTCGCGCTACGCGCTGGAGATGGTGATCCGCGTGCTGGTGCTGGAGCTCATCCCGCTCACAGCCGCCTTGTTTGTGGCCATGCGCTGCACCATTCCCAACGGCTCGCAACTGGCGCACCTGCGGCTTACGGGCCGGTTCGAGGCGCTGCGCCGCCAGGGCTCCGACCCCGTGCGCATCGAACTGCTGCCCCGCGTGATTGCCGGGGTGTTTGCCTGCGTCACGCTGGCTGCGCTCAGTTGCGTGGTGGCGCTGGTGCTGGCGTACCTGGGGGTGTACGGCTTCAACATGGCGGGGCTGCCGAGCTATACGCGCATGTTCGGCCAGGTGTTTTCGCCCAGCGTGACCATGGTGTTTGTGCTCAAGACCCTGTTCTTCAGCCTGGCCGTGGCGCTGATCCCCATGGCTGCCGGGCTGTATGACAGCGGCGAACGCACCCAGCCCGACTCGGAACTGGGCGGCCTAGCCCGCATGTTTGCGGTGCTGCTGCTGATCGAGGTGGCATCGCTCATGGGCAATTACTACTGACGGCCTGCGCCAGTCGCACCCACCCGGACCCACCCGCACAACCCCACGACATGAACGACCACCCTCCCAAGCCATCGCATGGCCCCGCTGCACCTCCTGCCGGGGCTGATATTCTCCCGGTCGAGACCCTGCGCCCGGTGGCCTATCTGGAACTCAAGGCTGCAGCGCTGCTGCTGTTCACCCTGGCGCTCATCGTGGGTTCGGGCCTGTACCTGCTGTACGCGCGGGGCGCTTTCGAGCCCACACAGACGCTGGTGCTGACGGCCGATGACTCCGAAGGCGTGGTGGTGGGCATGGACATGACCTTCTCGGGCTTTCCCATTGGCCGCGTGCGGCGCATCGAGCTGGCCGAATCGGGCAACGCCCGTATCCTGGTGGACGTACCCCGCAAGGACGCACACTGGCTGCGCGAGTCCAGCGTGTTCACGCTGGTGCGCGGCCTGGTGGGGGGCACCAACATCCGGGCGTACTCCGGCATCCTCACCGACCCCGCACTGCCCGATGGCGCCGTGCGGCCGGTGTTGCGCGGCGACGCTACGGCGGAGATCCCGCAACTCATGGCCACCGCACGCGAGCTGCTGACCAACCTGAACGCCCTCACATCGCCCGACGCCGCGCTGGGCAGCACCCTGACCAACGTCAAGGCCCTCACGGAGCGGCTCAATGGCCCGGGCGGTGCCTTGGGCGTGCTGATGGGCAACGAAACCGACGCGAAAAAGATCGTGGCCACGCTGGAGCGCACCAACGCGCTGCTGGCACGGCTGGACGGCATGGCCGCTCGCGCCGATAAACAGGTGTTTGGCAGCGAGGGCAACAAGGACGCGCTGGTGCCCGAGGTGCGTGCCACCGTGGCACAGCTCAACGGCTTGCTGACCGACACCCGCACCAGCCTGAAGAGGGTGGACGCGGTGCTGGTGGAGGCCCAGGCCATCGGCGCCAATGCCCGCGAAGCCACCACCGACCTGGGCGCGCTGCGTGCCGAGGTGGAAAGCAACCTGCGCAAGGTGGAAAGCCTGGTCAACGAGATCAACCGCAAATGGCCCTTTGCACGCGACACGGAGCTGAAGCTGCCATGAACCCCTTTGCTGCATATCGTTTGCGGGCTGCCTTGCGGCTCCTGTCCGTCGGCTGCGCCTTTGCGGTGGCAGCGTGTTCCAGCCAACCCCCAGTGCCTGACTGGCAGATGAACGCCCAGGGTGCGGCCCAGAAGGCCATCGAGGCCTATCTGTCTGGCAATGCGCGCGTGGAAAAGCTTGAATGGGACCGTGCTCGCGCCGAAGTGGCGCGCACGGGCCGCCTCGATCTGCTCGCCCGCCTGGAGCTGATGCGCTGTGCGGCCCAGGTGGCGAGTCTGGTCACCGAACCCTGCGAGCGTTTTGAGGCCTTGCGGGCCGATGCCGCAGCGCCCGAGCAGGCCTACGCCGACTATCTGGCGGGCCGCGTTCAAGCCGGTCAGGTGGCTCTGTTGCCACCCGCACAGCGTGCCGTCGCTACGGCGGGCAACACTACCAGCTTGGCGGGCATTGCCGACCCTCTTTCACGCCTGGTGGCGGCGGGTGTCTTGTTGCAGACAGGGAAGGCCAGCCCCGCAGTCATCGCCACAGCCACCGAGACTGCGTCGGCACAGGGCTGGCGCAGGCCGCTGATGGCGTGGTTGCTGCTACAGGTGCAACGGGCTGAAGCCGCTGGAGACGCTGCTGCAGCCGACGCCTTGCGCCGCCGCGTGAGGGTGGTTGAGGAGTCGGCGGGCTTGCCCCGTTAGCCAGTCACGCCACGCGGGGGCGATGGGTAAGGCATTGGATACCGGACGCGAGGCGCCATCAAAGTGGCTGCTTCAACAGGCGCGCTCGCAGTGACTTTGGGCCCGTAACAGGGCTCTGGTCGCCGCCGGTAGCGGCTTCTATCAGCGCAGGCGGGCCTGCAATTGGGTCTCGATGTCGTCCCGCTCCATCGCGAACTGCTGGGGGCTGATTTCGTTGGACTCCAGCTTGCGGGCTACCGACAGCAGCAGCACGGTGTTTTCAAGGCGCGTGTCCTGCTGCAGCGAGGGGGGCAGGGCGGTCAGGCGGTCAAAGCTTTGCTTGTAAAGCTCGCTCCAGCTCATGGCCCCTGCCTGGGCCTGGGCCCTGGCACCGTCATACCAGCGCGAGAACTCGTCCAGGGCGTTGTCGCGGGGGCTGGAGCAGCCAGCCAAAACGGCCAACAGCGCCATCGATCCCCAGAATTTTGGGTAATGAATCAAGGAAAAACGGTTTGCAGAGATGCGAAAACGTGTGGTCACGATCGTCCTCCATTCCAGAATGCCACCGAAAACTCCCGGTGTGCAGCGCCGAATGGTACTCCGATGCTATGCTTTTTGCTACTGTGTTGCTCTTTGGACCCACATACTCTGCAACGCAGCGCCAACGATGCCGGCTCGCTCCGGCGCTCAGTGATCCAGAAAGCTGGTGGACAAGATCTGATCCAGCCCCGTGAGCCCGTTCGACATCGAGTCCACAGACTGCACAGCCACGTCCGGCATCAACAACGACACCGCCGCCAGCACTGCCAGCACCACGGTGCCGATGAACGCGACCAGCGCGCGCGCTCCCGGCGGTAAGGAATGGCGTTTCATGATGAAGTCCTTTTCAGCAAAAAGGGGTGAGGGGCCGCAATGACCTCCCAGGGCAACCTCAATGGCTGCTGGCTAGGATTTCAGCAAAGTGCCGCAGTTCCGCGTGTAAGACAAGTGCGATACCGGGTGTCTATCGGGAACTGTTACGGGCTGTTGCCTTTACAAAGAATCCGGAAACCTTCGGCTTCCCGTCAGCTGGGGGCGTGCACTGAATAAGCCCGCTGAGCAGCGCCTGGAGTGCGCTGTGGACGTGCTGCGGAAGATGCCATTGGAGCAACCAACTCGTGTCCTCCCCGCCGGATAGGGTTCAAGGCTTGGGCGCCTGAATCCACGCGGTAATTTGTCCAATCGCTTCCTGCTCCATGCCGATGAACCCATGCCAGTGCTGCGCCGCGCACTCGTCTCCCACCGGGTTGGAACCGCCATCCACCACCATCAGCTTTTTGACGGGTGCCCGCGTCAGCCCTTGGAGGATGGCGGACGTGCCGCTGGCCTGGCAGTGTTTGCAACCGTCCTGGGCGTGGTGGTAGACCAGCACCGGCAGCTCGATAGTCTGCAGATTTTGTGCGGGCACCGCGCCCGGTGTGCTTCGGCGCACGATGCTGGAGGTCAGCACCAGTCCTGCAATCACCGGGTCTTTGACATGAACGGCCATGGCTGTCGCGGACACCGTGCCTCGGCTGGTGCCCACCACCCACACCGGCAGGTCACTCTGGCGCTTCACAAATTCCAGCACCTTGGCGATGTCGGTCATGTGCGCCGCACCTGTGCGTTCGGTCCAGCCCAGCTCCATGTCGCTGGGCCGCCCAAAGATCGCCACGTTGTATCCATGCGCTGTGAAATACGGCGCAGACCGGACGAGAAAGTTGCCGCCGGTGGCGCGACCATCCTCCACTTTGCCGAACCCGCCCGCGCCGCCTGGAAAAAGAAGTACCGTGGCCTTGGCTTTCGGCGCAGCCTCCCAGAACAGCGTGTGGGTCACCCCGTCGCGGGTGGGCACTTTGAACAGCATCCCTTCCGCCCACGCTGGCACCATCAGGGTTGCCAGCCCCCAGCAGATACCGAAGAACTTCCAACGCATCAGCATGTGCAGACCTCCAGGGGGTTCATTGACAGCACATCAACCGGAGCGCCGCGTGGGCAAGGTTCAGCGCGTAGCCGAGGCGCACAAAGCCAACGTCCGCAAAAAAGGCCCGCCAGACAACAAAAAACCCAGATGACCGAAATCATCTGGGTTGATATATGGCGGAGAGGGCGGGATTCGTCCAATCCGAAGAACTTTTTCAATAAAATCAAAGGCTTACGGAAATTGGCAGCTTCGTCACCGTATGACCTCCCGTATGACCTAGAAGATTCACGGTGAAGTTTACCGCGTCTGGTTCGCGCCAGAAGTGAATCCAACTGGTCTGACCGGACGATATTCAGTTGTTCGTGGAGGCAACTTTCAAGCGCCCACCGCCCGCGCTTTCTTCCACGCCCGCCGTGTAATCGGATGGAGCCCGGGTGGCCCCTGAAGCGTTACCCATCCTGCATGAAGTCCCACGAAAGGCTCGCATACCAGAATCCCGCGACAACCATCCCACTGTGAAGGCCAAGACATGGGGCCGACCTTGCTCCATCGACTCAATTCGGCGGCCTGAGGGGCATCGCATCCGCCGGGTTCGGTAAGAGTCGTTCTGGCTGGCCAGGGGCTTCGCTGTCCGGTGCGGGCATCTGGACCCGATGGTTATTGCGGCTCCAGAAACTGCGGGAGGTGCACCCCACCCCGTGGAGCTGTCTCAGGTGGGTACTTGCCCGCTACGGAAAATTTTGCGGCTCATTGCAAAGCCGAGAAATGAGTATCGTGTTACAGTTCAAGTCCTCATCAGCGCAATATCTCGCGCAAGAACACGACTCCACCTGCATATCGCTGCGGGCGTCGGATTGTCGTGTTCTTTAAAAAATCCCGCCGTCCAGGCAGCCATCGATAACGCGCAGACTCGCAAACTACCCTGCCACGACCGATGGTGGCGCCTATTACGCAATCCATTTCTCCTTGTTGACCTAATGTCAACAGACTTTCACACGTCCTCTTTTCAAGCCCCGCTCGCCGGGGCTTTTTTATTTCTGAATTCAAAATGCAAAACAAATTCCAAATCTCTTTTTATGAAAATTCGCAAGGCGTCACTGTCGGCTCCTTGAGCATCGGCCACCAAAAGCTGCTCGATACAACGCACCCTGCGACCATTGCCTACGCACTTCAAGCAATGAACGCAGAGTCTGTCGAAATAACACATGAATCCACGAGCTTTGAGATTCCCCTCCCCGGCGTGATGCTGATGTCCCGTCAATTGGAATCGCTGGGTAAACATGCGCACTGGGTTTCGCATTTTTTGATGTTCTCGCAGATTGATTCATTCAACCCGCCAGCGATTGATGACCGGGCAGACATTCACCTCCGGACAGCCATCCACTTTCTACCTAAGGGACTCGTCAAGCGCAAGCCGACAAGTGCAAAGCCCCAGGATTGGACGAAGAAGCTGAATTTCCGAAAGGGCTTCATCTACTTCCCCTTTTGCTGAAAGGCCTGAGGAAGGCCTGTTCGCTCAGGGATAGGCGGGTTTGACTTCCGAAGCTAAAACTAGATTCGAATCAATAAACACCTAAGAAAATAATTGTGATTAAGCTAACACCTATCAAAACGCCCCTGCTCTTTGAAAATGCCGGTGAGATTGAAAATTGGAAAAAAACTTTCTCAAATCACGGTGGATTAGATATAGAGACTGGTGCCTTCGTTCCATTGAGAAATGTCAAGAAGATGCTCGAAGAAAGCTCCTGCGCAGTCAGTTTTATTATGGATTCAATTGCGGGAGCTTCTGAATATGGAAGCATCGCGCTTTGCGACTATTCTGACTTTAAAGAGCTTTTCGCCAAACTAAAAGAAATCGGAATTTTCCTGCAGGCGCTTGCAGAATACGGGGAATGCTTTTGGCTCAATGAGCGACATCTTCACGCATTCTTTAATAATCTTATATACGACGAAATGGATTGCATCTCCTATGCCAGCATTGCCAACTGGCTCGAAGATAATGCTGAATGAGTTTGTTGTTGCTGTTAGAGCAACGTCACATTGCCCCCCATAGAGGAGACCGGGCAGCGCTCCCAACTGGCGAATAGGTCTTGAGATGTCAGGTGCAAACGCCCAAGCGTTTCCAATCTCCGAATGGCCGCAAGGCAGCGAATGCCTCGCGGTTCAGCTTCACCATTTCATACCGCCGATATCGGAGGAATCCGTGCTGCTGTACGCATCGCTGTCAGAAAGTCCAGTGCTAGCGTGATGGTCGAATGACGTACCGGTATCGCCGTAGGTTTTTCCCATCACGTCCACCATGCCTCCATCGAGCATTGGTGTGCCATCTACGTTGGCTGTCGGCCCGCCGTAGCCCGCGATACCTGCCGCAGCTAAGGCACCTCCTGCCCCCAGCTGGTCGACCACACTTTTGCGACGAAGGCGTTCTTGCTCATTTCCCGCCTCGTCCACCCAACGACGCGCAGCCCCTGCCCTACTCACACGGCGGATAACAGCTTGGATGACACCGATGGCGGCTCCGAGCCCAAAGAGCAGTTCCCCCGCACGAATCGGCCACACATAAAAAGGTTTTCCCCACACCTTGTGTTCGGGCGCAAAAAACAAGCCGATGAAATAGAGGAGCAATCCGCAGGTTACAAGAACGGACCAGATGTAAATACCACGTTTCATGGAGCTGATTCTTTCAGGTGGGATGTGGTGCTGCAACAATATGTTACATGGAGCGCATGGTGATGCCATAGAACAAATCCGCTCCGGAAGAAAGCCCTGTGAGACTTGAAATCTCACAGGGCGAATCAGTCTTGGGCTTGTTACCTGGTTACCTCCGCCGCCACAGAAGAGGGCTTGGCAATCTTTGCTGCCTCAAAGGCGATGATGAGCAGCGTGCCCGTTGGCCTGCCTTCACGTGACAGATAGAAGTCCGTCTTGAGTTTGCCCGTGACCTTCACGAAATCGCCCTTGTCGAGCAACGGCCTGCTGTCTGTCATGACCCGCACCGAGTACCAAGTGGGCTCGGTACCGACGCCGCGCTGACTCTCAGCCAGGCGAAATTCGAAGTACGCCTTGCCGCTGGCCTTGCTCTTCTTCACCTCTGGTTGGGTGGCAACGTTTCCAAAAACTTGCATGCGATGTCCTTTGTGAACGCAGGGCGGATGCCCTGTCTGGTTCGTGTAGCAACCTGGCTCGTTCCGGGTCAGTGCACGGTCTCCTGCGGTGAAGCCTCGGTAAGCGCATGACCGGAAGTGAGCATGGAGACACTCACATCAGTCACCTCATGCCCCATCACGAAGCTCGGGATGGCATCTGCGCGACCGAGCGTCAGCATCGCCATAAGCATGTCGCCAAGACCCGCTTCTGCAGGCGGCCTTTGGGCGCTTGTGCACAACCGCAGCAGTGGCTGAATGTCCTCCTCGCCGGTGGGTTGACCCGGTATCACCACCGCCTGCAGCTCTCCGGCGCGCCCCAGCGAGAAACCATGGCGTGCCTCGGGCATCGCACGGAAGAACGCTGCAGAGGCCGGTTCCCAAAGAGGCAGAACGAATCGATGTTGGTGGCCTTCGATTTGGTGCGTTACCACTCCCCAGCGGCTGCCAGGTGTCGAAGTAAATGCGCTCACGCGAAACGGAATAGCGATAGCTGGAGTGCGTGAAAAAAGCTCATAGGTTGCTGCCTTGACGTCTCCGCAGAGCATCCAGCGCTGCTCGTAGCACTCTGTCTCATGATGAGGGCGATGCCGGGTGGCCGCGGCGACTTCTGCAGGAGACATCAGGCGCCCCATGGCAAACTGCGTCTCCAGGTTGTGCTTCGATGGCTCGTATGTGAGCTGTCTCAATCTGTTCATGGTTGTCCTTACAAAGCGCGGTATCGCGCAGTTCGTATAGACACCAGTCACACTTGCCTCGAATCCAGGCGGCTGGCCGCTGCGGCCCCCACTGCGCGCATGTCATTTCTTGACCGCAGGTGGGTCGCGTGACTCGCCATGGATGCGCGTAGCGCTATCAACCGGGTGCAATAACCCGATGGGGTGTGGCCACGGGGTCATGCCCGGCGGCCTGCGGTAAGGCAAATAGTTGTCGGCAAACCAGCCTTGCGTGGAGAAGCCGCCGCGCCCATCCATGCGCACGCGCGGCAGCCAGATGGGCAACTCCTGCACCATCACATGCCCGGCGACAACGTCCACAAGCCGCAGGCGCCCATCCTTCATCCGCTCCTCAACCGTGAGCCAGACCTCGAATCGCTGACCCTCTGTGAGCACCAGCCGGCGGCGCCCCTCGGCCAGCGAGTGCCGCGTCGTCTCTGCGGCGAGGTTTGCCAGCGTCGCGAGCACGCGGTTTTTGATGCGCTCGGTGCGGGTGTAGACGACGACCCGGCGCAGCACCGGTCCGAGCGTGGTAGCCGCGCCCACCGAGAGCACCAGCGATTTGAGGGAGGCGGCACGGTCTGACCCGCGCGCGCTGCGGTCCACCTCGAACCACGTCACTCCATCGGACTCGATGGCCACCGCGTCAGGTCGAAGGTTCAGGACCCTGCGCTTCCCGGGTGATTTGGTTGCCGCCTGCAGCAGGCCTTGCGCGACAGAGCCGTCTGAGCCGAGTCTTGTGCTGAGAACCTGAAGCAACTCCTGTTCAGCCATCGCTGCCAGCCCTCGCGCCTCCGAGCAGAGTGTCAGAAACTGGGCCCACAGCCGATGCTCCGGGTTCGTCATGTCCGTGACGCGTCGCACAGACGCTGCGGCATCAACGTCACGTTCCTCCAGCCATGCCGCCCCACGTTCGGTGATGCCGTAGACAGTCATAAAGCGGCTGGTGCGGTACCTGGCAAGCAATCGTGCCTTGCACATGCCACGGACCGCTCTTTGCGCCGCACTCAGAGCCGCTTTGAACGGTCGCTCTGCAAAACAGCGCACTGCAATATCGATGGTTCGGATGACCCGAAAGCGGGTGGCCAAGGTCAGCGAGCGCAGCCAAATGGCCTCCTGCAGAGGCCATGTTCCGATGCGTGCCGTCAGCCCTCGGGGAACCTTCCGGGAGGCCTCTGCTGTCGCAGGCAGGGATTCTTGCATCTCAGGGACAGGCGCAGCTCTCCCGTGGGTGCATTGCATCTCTGCACCTGTGGCAGTCGTGGCCGGTTCTGGGGTGGAGTCGGGCGTGTCGTCGGGGTGTGTTGTCATTGTCAGGGCTCCGGTGGTTGGTTCCACCGGCCCCCTGAGCAACCGTGCGGTGCCGTCGGGCCTCGTGCCGGTGGTTCCCTCGTGTAGCGAACGCATCGCTGTCGCGCTGCCCGTTCGCACCACCCAGCACACCTCGCGAGACCCGCAAGTGCTTGGTGGCACCGATGTTCGACTGCACGGCCTCCAGCGGGCATGGGGCAGGTGTATCTCCCCGCTGGAGGTCTCGCACGCCACGGGCGCGCGTCAGCCGCGTTTTCGTCGCGACGTGCTTCCAAAGCCACTGTTCCGTCGCCCGGCTTCGCCGGTGCGAACCGCCGCCGTCCGCAGATGTTTTTTCGAGGGCGGATGTATCTCAGGACGGCTTGCGCAACTGTGCTCACGGCGTGCCCTGCGGCCCCGGCTGACCCTAAGTCCGCCAGAAGCATCCGTTCTTTCGGGCGGCCCAGGGGCCCCGGCCGGTTGAGGTGCTGTGCACCCCGTTCCTCTAATGACGGCACGCGCGGGGACGGCGGCGGTTCGCACCGCCTCACCGGCCCTGTCGCGAGCAGCTGTACTCCCACAGATGTCCACCAAAGCTATGCGTGCCTCTTGCACGCAGCAACGGCTCCACGAGGGCTCGGGCTGGACGCCCGTCCGTCCGCCCGCTGGTGTCATCGAGCGCACCCTGTAGCGCCCTCGGGCCGGGCGTTTCAGGATGCCGTTCGGACCAATGTCGAGGGAGCTCCCAACCTTCGCCCCGACCATGGTGCAGCCCGGCCGCACCCCGTGGTCAGGTCTCCAACTGTCTCGGGTGTGCAGGCCTACCTGTCCCCAGGGGCTGGCGCCCGGTGTCTATACAAGACAACCCACCTGTCCACAAAGGAGACCCCATCATGAAAATCAACCTGCGCGGCCGCCGCGCCTACTTGTACCGCCGCCGTTGGGTGCCAGCAGGCCCCGACGTTCCCCACGCTCATCCTGCCGAGGACTACCTCGGCGCCATTGATACCAACGCTGAGTCCATCCCGCCTGAGCTGCTCACAGTGCTGACAGAAGCCGAGCAGGCCCAGCTCCAAGAAAAAGTCCTTCTGCCAGCAATCCAGGCGCGTGCTGCGGCCGCAAAGCGTGAGCAAGACCCTCTGTGGCGCATCGCTGAAGCCAGCCGTTTGTTGACAGAGGCTGCGCATTGCAGCCAATCCGCCTTGGTGCCCGGCTCCACCCTCACTGCCGCCAGAAAGGCCCTCGACAATATCCGCTTGATTGACCACATGCCCACACGTCCGGTGGCTCCGCCACCTCGGACCGCTGATGACAAATTGGCTGAGGCCCTGGTTGCCATCAAAGCGGCTGTCGAAGCTGTGCGCAACGGTGACTACGGAAGAGCTCCAGTCGAGGGTGCTCGAAGCACCCGGGCTTACCGCTTGTGGTCAGAGCTCTACCGGGCTGTCGAGGGGGGTGAGCGCAGCTTGCTTAGGGCGCTGCAGGAGAAGGGGTTTGTGAAGACCCGAAAGTCTTGAATTGCGGCCCGATGAGCTCAGTACACTAATTTAAGTTAATAAAGAAGAAGAGCGACCCAATTCCAGATGCAGTTCAGCGGTTCCCCCCAACTTCTGCCAGCGCAACATGGGGCTTTGCAGTAGTCCCGCCGGATTGACATAGTCCAATTCGACCTGAGTTGTCCGTCGCCTTCTGGGGATGCCGGTCGGTTCACTAAGAATTTTTCTGGGAGGGCGTTTTGGCATTTAGTTTAGATTTCACCCGCATCCGCGAGCATCGTGGCACCCAGATGGGAGGTTTCGAAGAGCTCTGCTGCCAACTGGCTGCCCTTGAAGACCCAGTCAAGGACTCGCACTTCATCCGAAAAGGACCCGGGGCAGACCAAGGCCTGGAGTGTTATCGCGCCTATGTGGATGGGCATGAGGTGGGCTGGCAGGCTAAGTACTTCATGAACGGATTTGAGGGAACTCAGGTTTCCCAAATCACCGAATCCTTGAAGCGGGCACTTGCTGCTCACCCGAAGCTGACGAAGTTCATCTTGTGCCTGCCGGTCGACCTCCAGGACAATCGGTCTGGCAGCAAGCTTAGCCAGTTGGAGCGGTACGAGACTTGGCGTGGCAAAAGCATCGCGGAAGCTGCAACGCACGGCCGTACTCTGGCAATCGAACTCTGGAGCGCATCAAGCATCACGGAGCGGCTTGGGCGCGACACACCGGCCTACTCGGGACGAGCACGTTACTGGTTCGACACCCTACGCTTCAACTCGGCCTGGTTCCGCCAGAAGTTCGAGGTACAGCGGCAAAATCTCGGCGAGCGATACAGCCCCGAAAGCCACGTCGACCTACCTATCGAGCAAGCCTTGCAAGCGCTTGCGCGCGACTCAAAGCTTTTGGAGGAGCCAAGCGCCTGGGCGGCGGAGATTACCTACCGGATTGACGGGGCTGCACGGAGCTTGGCCCGGGAGTGTTTGACTCAGGCGGCTGACCAAGTGAAGCAAGCCTGCACGCCGTTGGTGGACGCGCTTGCCAGCTCGCCAGCTACCCTCGACGTGCCGATTCCTTTGGAAGCGTGGCTCGCGTTGTCGGCGGCAGGCACGCAGAGCGTTTCGTCCGCCCTGACCGAGCTCCAGGAGAAGGTCCCGGACAAGGACCGCGCCCTTGCTCGCAAGGACCTCTTCGACTTGTATGCATCCGTGGACCACGTGCGGCGCGAGCTCGCCAGCACAAGGTGGCGGTTGGCAAACAAGCGGGAAATTGTCATCACGGGTCCGGCCGGCATCGGCAAGTCCCACTTGGTGGCCGACTTCGGTGAGAAGCAGATTCAGCTGAACCGCCCCTTTGTGCTGGTGTTGACTGGAACCCTGACGGAAGCCGAGCCTTGGGAGCAGATTCGAAGCCAGCTGGACGTCTCGCAGGTGAGCACGAATGAGTTCCTCGGCGCATTAGATGCAGCTGCAGAGGCTGCCGGCTGCCGGTCAGTGCTTGCAATCGACGCTTTGAACGAGAGGCACGGCGTCGACCTTTGGGAGTCCCGACTGCAAGGCTTCGTTGCCCAGATGCAGCAGTTTCCGCGCCTAGCCTTGGTTCTGACCGTACGCGACACCTACCTGAACTACCTCCCCCTGAAGGGTCTTGAACGAATCGTTCACCGCGGCTTTGCTGGTCACTCAGGCGCTGCCGCCAAGGCATACCTGGACCGCCGCGGTATCGCCCGTCCCAGCTCGCCAAACCTGGCCCGCGAGTTCGAGAATCCTCTTTTTCTTCGAACTTGCTGCGCCTACTTAGATGCCGAGAATCTCAAGCAGTTACCCAAGGGGCTGGAGGGCGTCACAGCTATCTTCGATTTCTACCTTGCGGCGGTCGCCAAGAAGGTCGAGCGGCAGCTTCGGCTGGTTCCCCTGCAGAAGATTGCGCGCAAGGCACTCGACGGATTCCTTGACGCCTGCAGCGCCCATGGTGACGGGGGGAGCTTGCCGCTCGACACCACGATTGAGCTGCTAGACAGCTTCCACAACTCCGGCGGCAGTGAGGAACGAAGCCTGCTGTCAGCGTTCCTGTCCGAGGGCGTACTGACCCAGGAAGTCGAGCGCCATAACGGCAAGGTTGTGGAGACCATCAGGTTCACTTTCGAGCGACTGTCTGACCACCTGCGTGCCGAGCGCCTTGTCGCCCAAGTGGACCCAGCCGACCTCAAAAGCTCGTTCGGGCGCGTGCCGCTCTCTAGTTACTTCGGGCCCGATGCATCCTGGCGCTTCGCCGGCGTGGTCGAAGCACTCGCGGTCCAGGCCCCAGAACGTTTTGGGTGTGAGCTGTTTGATGTTCTGCCGGAAGATTCAATTGACGATACGACCCTCTGTGACGCGTTCGGTAGTTCTCTGCTTTGGCGCGCGCCGACAGCGTTCACAGAAGGCACAGTGAGCTGGATAAGCAAGGTGTGCGAGCTCACCGGGCGGTCTCCATACGGACTGCTGCTACTGGTCTGCACTGAGCCTGAAAACCAGTTCAACGCCGAGTGGCTGCACGGTGAGCTGTGGAAGCTGCCCATGCCACACCGTGATGCGCGATGGTCTGTATTCCTGGCGGAAGACGACCTGAGCGAAGGCGGCGCGGTCGAGACGCTCGTCGAATGGGCTTGGCAGGTTGAAGCCGGCGAGGTGGAAGAACAGCGTCTTCGACTTGCTTGCCTCACACTCACATGGTTTCTGTCCACCAGCAACCGAGCCGTGCGGGACCGCTCCACGAAGGCGCTAGTCAATCTCCTGGCGCCCAAGCTCACCATCGCCTCTGAACTGCTCGACAAGTTCGCCGATGTCGACGACCCCTACATCACAGAGCGCCTGCTGGCGGCCTGCTATGGAGCGATGATGCAGGGGGACGACAAGCTAGGTTGCAAAGCAGTCACGTCGGCGGTATGGCGAAACCACTTCGCGTCGGGGCGCACACCACCGGTGCACCTGCTTGCACGCGACTATGCGCTTGGCACGTTTCTTTACGCTCAATCGGCTGGCCAGCTATCTCATGAAGTGGACATAGCAGCCGCAGAGGCCAGGTTCTCCTCCCCGTGGCCCTTGGAAGAGGTGACAGAGGAGAGCTTGAAGGAGTACCGAAAAAATGGCTACGGCGACGACATCTACTCGTCGACCGAAGAGTACGGCGACTTCGGCACCTACACCTTGCGTGCTTGGCTCCACGACTTCGTCGACGTTCCTCGGAGACTGGTCGGGCAGACCACGCCGCGGCTTTATTTGCGCTGGGAAGTTGACTTCAGAGGCAAGGCAGAAGAAGCCCAGGTGCGGGCGTACGTAGACCTTCTTGAGGCGAGTTTGCGGTACCGCCAGCGGCCAGACCAGTATTGGCTCAGTGGCGAAGGCAACGACGAGTCCGAGCAGCTCTGGGAGGCGCTTGCCAATGCCAACTTCGTGTTCAAAAGCTTGCTGACTCCCGAGATGCGGGCGGAGTACGCGAACTTTGCCGAATTGCATCTGCTTGAAGCCACAAGGATGGACGACGACAACCAGCGGCCACCCGAGTTCGACCATGCAACGGTCAGGCGCTGGATTTGTGCTCGCGCGCACACGATGGGGTGGACCGAAGAACTCTTCAAGTCGTTCGATGATGGCCCTCATATCTCCCGCGAGCGCATGGGCAATCACCGCGTCGAGCGTATCGGCAAGAAGTACCAGCACATCGCACTTGCCGAAGTCACTGCTCGGTTGGCAGACAACCTGACTGTTTGCTCCTATCAGGACGAGGGAGCGCTGCGGGCCTTTGAGTACGGACCGAGAGGCCGGGACATGAAGAAGGACATCGACCCCTCGCTTCTTGTCCGCGCAACGCAAGAATCCGGCTGGTCCCCCACGCCGGTGACCTGGTGGACTCCCTCCTCCCCGCGGCTGCCAGTTGGCGACACGGAGTTGCTCTTGGCATGGCTCCCGGTGGAGGAGGACCTGTGCAATGGGATGGACCAGATTGAGGTTGTCGACCCCAAAGGTGGCAAGTGGCTTGTTGTGCGCGCCTTTAGGCACTGGAAGGTTCCAGGACAGAACAGGCGCAATCATGCCGACGCGTGGTCCCACATCACTTGCTTGCTGACGAAGCAAGGCGCTGGCGCTGCGCTAGCAGCAGACCTGCTGAAAAATCAGCGCGGAGACTCTTCACGCCTCTCAGGAGACGGCGGCACAGACAGCTTCTTGGGGGAGCATGGTTGGCGCGACGCCAAGGACATCGAGCTTTCGGGCAACGCGTATGCAGGCATCGGTACTCCATACGCCGGAATAGTTGAATCGCTTAGAGCTGAAGGAAACACCGAAGACAACTCGGTCCAAGAGTCGTTCACGCTCCAGGTTCCCTCGGCGGCCGCCATGAAGCTACTCGGCCTGCACCTGCGTAGCGGGAAGAAACCGGAGTATGCCGACTCCTCAGGGGTCGTTCGGTGGCAGGACCCCTCCTTACACACATGTGGCTCTGGGGCCGGCGTGGTTTCGCGGGAATATTTCCTGCAGTGCCTGGCGCAGGCTGGGCTTGAGCCCGTCTGGGTGATAGCTGGTGAAAAGAATGTCTACGGGGGTCAGGATGTTGGGCTCAGCAATGGGTTCGGAGGCTGTCTGTACCACACCACAGTTTTCACCATGAGTGGAAGTGACGTGAAGCAGTTCGGGAAGAGAACGAAGTATCGCCCGGGCAACAAGGAGCAGTTGGCCGCGCTACGAGCTATTTCGAGTGTTTTCGTGCGGAGCTCCGGCACTTGATTTCTTGCCCGCACTGGAGGGGGACGCGCCGGTGGGGTGCCCCTTGCAGCCGTCGTTTTGACAGGTTCAGCCACATCAAAAAATGATGGCCCGCAGGTCGCCACTGGCCACGAGCTGGATTGCTCGGCTTCGTCAATTTCAACGTCAACTCAATTTCAAAGACTCGTGTGCCTTGGGCACAAACCCTGCAGAAAACGTACGCACAATCGAGGCAGGCGTCAGCACATCGACCGTGGTATTGCTATCCAGCGCTACGGCAGGACCATAGCCTGCGAACGACCAAGGCTGGACGCCATCAAAACCAACAGCATAACGAAGGCACGTACGTGTGTGCATCGTGGTTCACTGCGACGCTCGACCCTATAACCTCAGCTGCGACTGCAGAAGCTTGGCACTCACTGCTGCCTCAAAAGTGTTGATGAGTAACGTCTTTGTGCGGATTCGCTTAGCGATGGGTACGCAGAATCCTTCATGAAGACACCCAAAGCCAAGCACCGGTGACTACACGTAAGGCATGCATGTGCATGCGCTACAGGACACTCACCGATGAATTCCAATATTTGCTTGCAAGTCAACCCAGCCGCTTCTCAAAGGGAATACACCCCGTCTCCCGCTGCGGCGGAGGAATCCAGAGAAGAGCGAGTCAGTCGTTTGTACGCATCGCCTGGCGGCCCGCTCATCGGCTGGCTGTTTGATGAATGTCGCCGACGCCGACAGGAGTACCGCGAGATGGCCGCCTGCCTGGGTGTGACCTACGGCTACGTCAACCAGTTGCGCAGCGGCCTGCGGCAGGCACGGCACATCAGCGATGAATTTGCCGTCAGTTGTGCTCACTACCTTGGTGTACCGCCCGTCGTCGTCAAGATGGTTGCCGGTCGCATTCCAATGTCGGACTTTGTGACGCCACGGGAGCCTGAGGAGGACGCATTGGACCGCGCCATGGCGCAAATGCTCGACGACCCGGTCGCGCGCAGGAACTTGCCAGCGGACATGAGCGAGCTCTCCCTGTCTGCGAAGCGTGCGTTGGTGGCTATGTACATCGAAGCTTCTGGCCGCGATGTTTTTGGCTTGCACCAACTGCCCGAGATGGTGCGCTGGCTGCAGCGAGCTGCAATGATTCATGACGAGTCAGAGGCGGAGTTTCTGAGAGGACATCGCGATATTGCTGACTGACATGGATGGGCGTTGGACTCACCGGCATTGAGGCGATGGACGTGATTGATTGACCAAAAGGGGCAAGCCATGGCTTGCCCCTTCTTTTTTGCCGGCAGGGAATAAACAACCGACCTAGACGTGCCAGCTGGAGCCGTTTTGTGGCGCCAGCGGGCACGAGAGGGCGCCGCCGGTCGCTCTCGTGCTCCGACCATCGGCGTGGAGCAAATTAATGTCAGAAACGAAGTCGGTCCTCGCACTGCGAGACCTCGCAAGCCTCTTGGGCCGGAGCCCGGAAACCATCCGCAAGGACCTGCGCCGCAGCCCGGCAGCGGTGCCGCCGCGACTGCGCATCGAAGGAACCCGACTGCTGCGCTGGCGCGTGGCCGATGTGGAGGCCTGGCTTGCTCAGCGTGTGGAGGGCCTGAGCCATGACTGAGGCAATGAAGAACGTGTTTTCTCGACCACTCAACATCGGGTACATGCTGCGCCATGAGCCACCGGCGTTGGACCATGTCCTTCCCGGACTGCTGGCGGAAACGGTGGGCCTTGTTGTCGGTCCCGGCGCGGTGAGCAAGACGACGCTGGCGTTGCAAATGGGTATTGCGATGGCAACCGGCACGCCACTGCTGGGCGGACTGGTCGGTGGTATCTCGGGACGAGCACAAAAGCCAGAGCGCGTGGTTCTGGTTCTCGCCGAAGAATCTGCCAATGTCGTCTGGCAACGCTTGCACGCCATCATGAGCGTCCAACTTGCGGCCTTGGACATCGACCCTGAACTGGCAGCGGAGCTTCTTGAAAAGAACCTGGGCATCCACGCGCTGGCAGGAAGCGACCAGGTCAACCTGCTCGGCGACAACTGGGACAAGACACCCGCCGGTGACCTGCTACGTCATGCCTGTGAAGGTGCTCGGCTGGTGGTCCTCGACCCTGTGCGGGATTTTCACAACGCCGACGAGAACGACTCGACAGCCATGAAGGCCCTTGCTCGTCATATTGCGAGCTATGCGAAGTCGACAGGTGCGGCTTGGCTGCTGGTTCACCATGCCAGCCGTGCCGCAGCCCTGAGCGGCTACGGCGGTAGTGCGGATGCGGGGCGGGGGTCCACGGCGCTGACCAACGCGGTGCGTTGGCAGCTCAATCTAAGCCGACCCACTCGAGACTCGGCCAAGCAGCATGGTCTGTCCCTGAATAGTCTGCACCGGCATGTACTGCTCGATGTACCGAAGGCGAACTACATCGAAACACCCAGCACGATGGTCGTCGCACGAGGTCCGTATGGCGTGTTGGTGCCTGCGGGGGAGGTCGCATGAGTCGAAAGCCCGTAGCCCCCATTGCAGCTGCGCCACGCGTTGTTCGTCTCGCGCAGCCCTTTGGGCTGTGCGAGCTGTTCCGGCCGCTGGCCAAAGATAGCAAGTCCCGCCCGGTGCTCAACGAGCAAGTCGAGTACGCCGGCGTGAGCCTGAGATTCAGTGCACGAGAGGCACTGGGCGCGCCAGAACAGACCTTGCTGCTGGCGCTGCTCGAAATCGCACAGGAGCAGCACCGTCGGCGCCCGGCAGAGCACATGCTGAATGAAACCGACCGCAGCGAAGTCGGAGCACAGTTGTGGTCTGGGCTGCACGTCGGTACAGCTGCACCGCTCGTGGACGCACCTTCGACCCTCAAGCTGCACTGCAGCTGGAGTGAACTGCACCGCCGTTGCGGCGGCAAGAGCGTGGGAGGTCAGGTAACAGAAAGCCGACGACAGTCGCTGATGAGACTGTGCGAGGTGACGGTCTGGGAGCGGGTCGAATCGACGCGAAAGGTGCGCTCGTGCCGATTGGTGAGCTGGCTGCTCGGAGATGACCAGCGCGTCCATGTCGCTTTGAATCACCGACTGGCCGCTGCATTGCTGGCGCCGAGTTACGCTCAGGTGCTCCTGTCCGAGCGGCTCTGCCTGCCTTCGCAGACGGCGATGTTGGTCCATGCCTTCTTGTCGACCTGTCTTGGCGTCGGCAAGACGATGGCTATCGGGCACGAAACGCTGGTTGCTCGGCTGTGGCCTCCAGGAAGCGGACTGACGCCCGCCAGTACTCTGAGGCGCCGCCTGAGTGATGTGCGTGCTGCACTGCGGGCCATCGGTCGGCTGCAGCAGTGGCGGGTGGAGTTGGGAGCCACAGTCGCGACCGTCACCCGTACTCTTTCGAAGGCAGGCGTCGATTCTGTTGCGCCGCAAGAGTCTCCCGCTCCCACCTCAGCGCCTCGGCCGGCTGCCGGACCGCGCGCCCGCGATATGACGAGGGCAGGACATTTCGTGGTCTCCGACGCGTCATTTGGTGAGCAGCCGTTCTGGAAAAAGTGGAACGCCCACAATTACTTGCCGCGAAATGACGAGGGCAGTACTACTTCTTAATAAGGAAGACTCCCTTAGAGGCAGGGCAGAGCATTCGCTGCCCGCCCTGCCATTGCGTGTAGGGGTGCCTAGCTCATCAAAGGCGGTTGACCAATCCTTCCTTGCCCAGCCTGCTGCGCTATCTTGCCTCGAGGCTAGAGGCCCGCCGTTACCCCGTTACCTTGGTTACCGCGCACGCTTCATAGAAAGAGGGGCTGCCAGTATGACAGCCCCTCCGTGAATCAGCCGCTTCGCGGCCCTTGTGCAAGGTTTATTGAATGACCTCGTCGGCCCCGGTCGAGAGCGCTTGAGCCGCCTGAGTTGCAGCGAAAAAGGTGTTCATCAAGAGCACCGCATTTGCACCACGTCCGGCAACCATGACCCGGCTGTCCAACGGAGGCTCCTGGGTACGGGCGAATTTGCCAGATGTATCGTTCATAAGGTACAGGCCTGCATTGAGCATGTGAAACAAATGCTCTTTGCCTATCAGCTGCTTTTGCACGGTGGCCGCCCTGAGGAGCGCTTCGTCATTACGCAGCATGTCGCAAGCGGTCATCATGACCATGCTGACCGACGCATCGAAGGCGTTGAGCATCAACGTGATGTGGCCTCGTTCGACCGAGTCGCGCAACCATAGTTGCGCATCCTTTTCCCACATCGGCACAGCCCACTGGCATTGCAAGCCGTTGACTTGAGTGGTGAGGATAACGACGGGCAGGCCGCCATCGAAGTCCTGCACCACCAACCGAGCCGGTGGCTTGGGGTGCTGCGTCAGATGTTCGATATCTTCGCTTGAGAGTTCGGCATGAATGACCCAGCCTTGTGGGGTTGCTTCTAGCCCTGCATCGGCAGCCATTTCGGCCACCTCCGTGGGACTCAGCAATTCGGCGTAGCGTGCCCGATGGCACCCGAGGAGCAGGGAAGGGACGTTGCCGATTTCGCCGCTTGCTGTGTTGTTTGTGACGTTCAAATGGTTTCCTTTTATTGACCTGGAAACCTGTGTAGCGAACATGCTTCGTGAGAGATGCGTTCTGCCCCTGAGACAAAAATGAGCTTCTACGCTGGTTTATGTCCATAATGCCCGTATACATTTGATTACGTAGACTTAAAGCCGTGTTCAGGGAAAACAAGGAAAGTTGCCCGTTGGGCTCGGTAGAGAAAAGGCTACTCCCACTGAATTCGGCCTTCAAGCTCGCTGTTACACACGGTGTGCTCGCTTCCATACGCCTGCACATCAGTCGCAATGATTCTCTAGATGCACGCGATGAGGCAGGTCAGACGCCTTTGATGATTGCAGCAAGAAAAAATAAGGCAGAGGCTTGCCGCTTGCTGCTTAATGCGGGTGCGGACGAAAGTCTGGTCGATTCGAATGGCTGCACCGCGCTGGATTTGGCTCTGGCGGCAGGTGCGCACGAAACGTTGGCGGTGTTTGCTTCGCGCTGCCGTGGAAGTCAATTTCCGTCCGTTACCGAGCCAGTCCCACTGCCAGTTGCTAGCAGCCCAACGCTCGTGAAGCTGTCCTCGTGCCCCTCTACAACCACAAGCGCCGCCCTTGAAGACTCCGATGAAGGCTCATGGACTCCTGTAGAGGAAAAACCTCCGCCTGAGGATTTTCCGGCACTACGAGAGCTTGCGCGGGTGGCACAGACCAAGATGTCTGAGCATAGGCCAGAGGACACGGGTGCGGTTCAATGGGACGATGTGTCTGGCTATCTCCCGACCGACGTCGACATACCGGGTATCCCTGACCTGGTTGAGAAGGGTCTTCGCGAAATAGTGCTGATGGGTATTCGGGAGGGTGAGGTTCGGAGCGCTCACTTCAACGACCTGCTGACGGAGGTGGACACCTCGACACCGGATAGCCTGTTCAGGCTGATTGTTCAGATGTTGAACGACCTGGGTGTCGAGGTTGAAGATACATTTGGCCCCTCTGAAGAATGGGGCAGTTCACGGCCATCCATCCTGCCTGAAGCAACAGACGCAGAGGCAGAGTTGCAGGATGAGTCGCTGCAGTACCTGAAGGGTCTTTTGCAAGGTAGGAACGAACCCAGTCGCATCTTTACCAAGGAAGCGTACGTTCATCCGCTGTTGTCACAAGAGTCCGAGGTTCGGATTGCGCAGCTCATGGAGCAGTCTGTCGAGGCAGCGATTGAATACCTCTCAGTATGGCCGTCCGGGCTTCGCTCCCTGCTCACACGTTGTGAAGAGTTGAAACGTGGAGTGCGCAGTCTGCGCTCCATGCAAAGCAGCGGCACGTCAGAAGTAGGGGAGCCAGAAGTAGGGGAGTCGGAGGCCGAATCATACGAAAGCTTCGACCTTTCTTTGGCACCCTCGCCGCATAAGCACGATGCTAAAGAGGATGAAGAAGCAAGCGTCGAGACCGAGGAATCTTCTGACCATATGGAAGGGTTCATCCTGCTTGCAGGCGCTCTGCAGCAGTTGGTCAACTCATCAAATGACGGTTCGCCTGAGGTCGCTCGGAAGACTCGGCAGATTCTGTTGCAGATGCGGCTTGCCGGCTCGTTTCTCTGCTCGTTGAGCGACCCTACCGACACAGCCCCCGCAGCTAGAGGTTTTGCGATTAGCACTGGCAATTTCTTGAAATCTAGAGACCAGTTGGTGCTCTCGAATCTGAAGCTTGTCGTGCAGTTTGCAAAGCGATATGTCAGGCCGGGAGTTGACTATCTCGACCTCCTGCAGGAGGGGCATATCGGCCTCATTCGGGCAGTCGACAGGTTCGACTGGCGGCGGGGCTTCAAGTTTTCGACTATGGCGACATGGTGGATTCGGCAACAGGTGCAGAGAGCTGCGCCAGAACTAGGCTTCCACATACGACTGCCGGCCCATGCGGTAGAGAAGTCGTGGCTCATGAAAAGGTATCTGCGAGAGTTTGAGGATGAGCATGGTCATACGCCAACCACTGCTTGGTTGGCTGAAAAAATGGATATGCCCGTGCGCAAGGTTGAACCGGTTCTACGATGCATATCCGAAGCGGTCTCTCTTGATGACCTTGAAAAGCACGAGTGGCTCGTCGAAGTTCCGGAAAGCGACCCGGTCGAAGCTGCTCACACCTTAGAAACCACCGCAGGTGCAGAGAAACTGCTTCAGGCCATCGGTGCGAAAAGAGGCAGACGAATGGCTGAAAAGGTGTTACGTATGCGGTATGGAATCGGCGTTCACCAAGAGCTGACTTTGGGTGAAATCGGTAAACGATATGGGCTTACCAGAGAGCGCATCCGGCAGATTGAAAGTAAGGGCATCAAGCTTGCTCGTATTCACTTGGGGCTGCAGTCACCACAGGGAATGACAGAAAAAGTAGATGACAACCTCGATTTGTCTGAGGCCGGAGATGAACCTTACAGGACTGACAAGGGATGAGCAAAACCAGAAATGCCCCTCCTCGCGCTGGAGCACTTCTCGAATCGATGCGGGGACTGGGCTATACGACAGGTACTGCTCTGGCAGATATCGTAGACAACAGTATCTCGGCTGGTGCATCACTGGTAGATATCCAGTTCACTTGGTCGGGGGGGGGAGCTGGATATCTGTGCTTGACGATGGTTCCGGCATGTCCGATGGTGAGCTTGAAAGCGCAATGAGACTTGGAGACAAGAATCCCCTTGTCGTACGCCATACGTCGGACTTGGGGCGTTTCGGCATGGGTCTCAAGACTGCCTCGCTATCCCAATGCAGACGACTGACAGTCGCATCTGCGAAGAACGGCCAAACCTCCTGCCTGCGTTGGGACCTTGATGCGTTGGCCGATGCCCCTGATGCAGGGTGGTTGTTGTTCGAAGGTGCAGCTGAAGGCTCGGAGCAACTGCTCAAACAGTTGGCTTGTGACAAGCCCGGAACCCTGGTCCTCTGGGAACGTCTCGACAGGGTGGTCACTGCAGGATTCGCATTGGACGACTTCAATCAGTTGATTGACCGGGTGGAAGCTCACCTCGCCATGGTCTTCCATAGATTGCTGGAGGGACCCGCTCCCCGCTTTGTTCTGAAAATCAACGGGCGACAAGTTCGCCCTTGGGACCCGTTTCTCACGGGGCACCCGGGAAAGGCTTGGGCATCCCCGGTTGCTCGAACTGTGACCTCCTCAGGAGAAGTTTCAGTCGAATGTCACGTGCTCCCATACAAGGACCGGTTGACGACCCGCGAGTTCGAAATCGCAGCTGGCCCCGCAGGATGGAGTGCTCAGCAAGGGTTCTACGTCTACCGCAATCGTCGTCTGCTGGTCGCTGGCGGTTGGCTCGGTCTGGGAGCAGGCAAGGGGTGGACCCGCGAAGAGTCTCTGCGGTTGGCCAGAATTCGGTTGGACTTACCAAACACCGCGGATGCAGATTGGAAAATCGACATCCGGAAGTCGACAGCGCGACCACCGGTATCGCTACGCCCCTGGCTAACGCGACTGGCCGAGGAAACGCGAGACAGAGCACGTAGGGTGTTTGTGCATCGAGGTACTCCCGGCATTCTTCCGGGGGACAAACCGATTGGTCAGGCTTGGCGGTCAGAGAATCTGAAGGATGGCGTGAGGTATCGCATTGACCAAGACCACCCGGCCATTGCGGGTGTGCTTGACCGTGCAGGTGAACTTCTACCAGCTATCAAAGCGATGCTCAGCGTCATCGAGGCCACTGTTCCGGTGCAACGTATCTGGCTAGACACCGCTGAGCACAAAGAGCCGCCAAGGAATCGTTACGAAGGAGCTCCGTCTGCCGAAGTCCAGGAAGTCGCTGCGACACTTTTCGAAGACATGGTCACAAGGAGAGGAATGAGTGAAGAGTCTGCCAAGCGAATGCTGCTGGCAACCGACCCATTCCAGAACTTCCCGACCGTCATCAATGGATTGGGGCAACGGGACTGAATTTGAGAGCCGATGAGAGTCGGGAGGACAGATGAACGACAAAGAAAAGCAATTTGCAGATGTGGTGTCGGTCGCTCAGACACTGCTGAGAAAGCAGAAGGAGAAGGGGGACATCACCCCGTTCGTCATCAAGGACAAGGTGCTTTTGGCTGCCAGCATGTTGGCAGGTGAGTCGGAGGAGCCATTCGATGTGGACCGCGCCATCCAGGAGCTTGTCCGACGGTTCAGTCATTGGATAGGAAAAGACTCGTCACTGCAGGACGATGAGGGACACATTCAGTGGCTGAACGCTGCCAGGAAGAAGGATTGGCGCTATTGGCAGAGGTATCAGACCTTCCTCGAGAAGAAGATGGCGGTTGAGGTCGTCGGGGCTCTTGACGAGTCGACCGACAACATTTTGGGCCGTCTCGAGGACCCTACCCGTCAGGGGATATGGGACAGGAGAGGTCTGGTTGTAGGGCATGTGCAATCAGGCAAGACGGCGAGCTACACCGGGCTGGTTTGCAAGGCAGCAGATGCCGGCTACAAAATCATCATCGTTCTGGCTGGTCTGCATAACAACCTGAGAGCCCAGACACAGATTCGACTTGAAGAAGGCTTTCTCGGGTACGAAACCTCCGCCAGTCGAGACCCCGGAAAACCCATTGGCGTCGCTGAAATCGACAGTGACCCATCCATCCATCCGCATTGTGCAACCACGCGGGCCGACAACGGGGATTTCAAGCAGGCTGTAGCAGCCCATTTCGCCATCTCCCCCGAAGAGCGACCATGGCTATTCGTAGTCAAGAAACAGAAGACGGTCCTGACGCAGTTGTTCAAGTGGATTCAGCACCATGTTGCCGACACGGTAGACAAAGACACGAAGCGCAGACTGGTCTCCAGGTTGCCCTTGTTGGTCATCGATGACGAGGCAGACAACGCATCGGTGGATACGGGTGAACAGCTGTTTGACGACAACGGCAACCCTGATGAGGAGCATCAGCCTAAGACCATTAATAGCCTGATTCGAAAAATTCTTCACGCCTTCGAACGTAAAGCCTATGTCGGCTACACGGCTACGCCATTCGCAAACATCTTCATCCACAGACAGGGAGAGACCAAGGACGAGGGACCGGACCTCTACCCGAAGGCCTTCATCATCAATCTTGCTGCGCCGTCAAATTATGTTGGTCCCGCGAAGATATTTGGACTTTCTACGCCAGAAGGGCGTACCGAGGGCCTCCCCCTCATGCGTCCCATTGATGACCACATCAACAAGGAGACGCCCGGCGGTTGGATGCCGTTGAAACACAGCAAGGAGCATGTGCCCCACTTCAATGGGCAGGAAACTGTTCCGACCTCGCTCAGAAAGGCCTTACAGGCCTTTGCCCTTGCCTGTGCGGCGCGAGAGCTTAGGGGGCAGGGGAATGAGCATTCGTCCATGCTGGTGCATGTCACGCGCTTGGTTCAGGTCCAGAAACATGTCACCGCCCAGGTCGAGAATGCGCTCAGAAAACTCAAACAGGGCGTCACGCGAGGTACGGACCCGTCTCTCCTTCTTGAGCTTCAGGAGCTGTGGGAAGCCGATTTTGCGCCTACCACGCGGGCAGTGAATGAGCTGTCGGCGGACACAGATGGCTCCCTGCCTGCTCTCTCTTGGTCGGACATTGCTGTCAAGCTGCCAGATGTGCTTGAAGACATCGTAGTCAGGATGATTAACGGTTCAGCGAAGGATGCACTCGACTATGCGCAAGAAACAAGTCACGGCCTAAAAGTCATCGCTGTCGGTGGCGACAAGTTGTCACGTGGGCTGACGCTAGAAGGCCTCTGCACCAGCTACTTTGTCCGGACCACCAAGATGTATGACACACTGATGCAGATGGGGCGTTGGTTTGGTTACAGGCCTGGATATGTAGACCTATGCCGTCTCTACACAACGCCCGACCTCGTGGAGTGGTTTGGTCACATTGCAGACGCCTCGGAGGAACTGCGCGCCGAGTTCGACAACATGGCGGAGCGGGGTGCCACGCCGATGGACTACGGATTGAAGGTGCAGTCCCACCCTGTCATGCTGGTCACTTCGCCGCTGAAGATGCGGACCTCAAAGCCTCTTTTGCTCTCGTTCAGCGGCGAGGTGCTGGAAACTGTTTCACTTCACACCGATGCCAAGATTCTGGACAAGAATCTAGATGCCACAAACCGGTTGATTGAGCGAATGGGTGCCCCGGCCAAAGGTCCCAGCTTTCCGCTCGACCGCGGTGAGCTGAAGCAACAACACAAGGGATGGCTGTGGGATTCCGTTCCTGTGGACCACGTAGTTGACTTTTTCGACGACTATCAGACACATCCCGAAGCTCGCAAGGTCAACAGCAAACTACTGTCCCGATTCATCAAGGACATGGCGACCAAAGGCGAGCTGACGACATGGACGGTCTATCTGGCTTCCAGTTCTGGAGGGAATCCCGCCACCTTCCATGGTGGTCTGGGCATCGAAAGCATGCTGACTCGAAAGTCGAACACGGGTAAGCTAGACCGATATTCGTTCGGACGCCTGCTTTCTCCAAGAGACGAGGCCGTAGACATGGGCCTTCCAGCCTGGGAAGCTGCGCTCGCTCTCACTAAGGCGAAGTCGGCAAATGCAACCATACCAGCGCAGCAACAAGGGGACTCCAAGACGCCCGAACACCCCAGCGGCCCCGCCATCCGAAAAATCAAGGGCGATGGCGCAGCAGGGGTACCTCCATGCCGCAACCGCGGCCTACTGCTCCTCTATCCACTTGACCCGACGGAGTCGGGTAGTGAGAACTCTGCGTTTGTCACAAGGACTACTCCGGCGATGGGTATCGGCGTGAGCTTCCCGGTTAGTGATTCGGGGGTGAAGGTTGAGTATCTCGTGGACCATAAACTCTGGAGCGAATATGGCGCGAGCGAGTGAAGAGTTTCTCCTTGCCTGGCAATCGCTCCCTTGGTCCGGAGCAGAGAGTGGTTGGCAAACCATTCCCGTGACTGCTCCATCCGCTGGTTGCGCCATTCGCGCCGGTCGAAAGCACCCTGCAGGGCAAGAGGCTGTGCTGGCAGGGTTTAACCAAGCGCTGTTACCCGCCTCCGAGAAGCTGCCGGATGGGCAGGGCTTTTTTGTCGAACAGGTGGCAATGGACGACGGCTGGACATGGCTCGCGATGACGCGTAGCGAGTCTGGACAGTTCGACCTCTTTGTTGCGATGGTTTGTGATGTCGTGGGCCTGCTTGATGCTGCAGGCCAAACTGACCAGCAAACCCAGATGCGACTATTCATCGAACGTGTGCGGGCTTGGCAGGAGTTTATGAGAAAGGGCGTGACCGCCATGGGGCCGGAACGAGAGGTAGGTCTCATCGGAGAGTTGACCGTGCTTGGCAGACTGCTGGACGAAGGCCTTGGTTGTGGCTTGGTCATCGACGCTTGGAAAGGGCCTCTAGACGGGGAGCAGGACTTCGAACTTGGCATGGGGGCTATCGAGGTCAAGTCGACCGTTTCTCAGACCGGTTTCCCGGCAAGGGTGGGGTCCCTGCAACAACTGGATGACTACATTCGTCAGCCTCTTTTCTTGGCGGGTGTGAAGTTGCGGTTGAACTCGGAGGGCTTCAACCTCCCTTCGCTGGTCGCCCAAACGAGGGAGCGGCTCAGAGAGGCGCCCGCGGCAGCAGTCACATTCGACCGGCTGCTGCGCGATGCAGGTCACTACGACGGTCACGCATCGCAATACACAAGGCGCTTCGAGCTGGCAGAGTTTCGCGTGTGCGAGGTAACCGGTAACTTCCCTCGACTTACAACCGGGAATGTGCCAGCAGGGGTGACCGCTGCGAGCTACAGCATCGACCTCGACCACACCAATGAAGCTCGTCTGTCGCTAGAAAAGGCGCTTGAAAAACTAGGAATGAAATCGAAATGACACTGCAAGAGTTTCTTCAGGAAACACAGGCTCAAGTCCGTGCACAAATGGTGGACGGCTCCCCCTTCGAGGAGAGCGTCTTTACCGAAATCGTGATGAAGCACATGTCGGAGGTTGGCATGACCGTCGAGCCTGTTTCTTGCGACTACCGGGGCAAGGTTGGCAATGGTGTCCTTAGGCTGAGCGGCTACTCAGTTTCGGAGGATGGCGACCAAGTTGACCTCTTCGTCAGTCTTTATGACGGCGCCAGTGACATCACGTTCATTTCCGACACTGACACCAAGAACGCAGCCGAGCAATGCATCCGATTTCTCCGGTTGTGCGCTGAGGGTAGGGCAATTGACACACTTGACCCGTCGCACGATGCAAGTTCGCTTGGGGGAATCCTGCATTCCATCTACAAGGATTTGGACCAAATTCGCATCTTTGTCCTCACCGACCGGGTAGCCAAGTCAAGGCAGTTTGCAGCTCGAGAAATTGGCGGCAAGCTAGTCCACCTTGAAGTTATGGACATTGAGCGCCTACATCGACATCTGTCGGAGGGGAAGCCCCGCGACGAACTCATGGCAGATTTCACGGAGTTGGCAGGCTCAGCGCTGCCTTGCATCTTCGTTCCTGGTAGCAAGGATGACTACGGCTACGCACTGACTGCCATGCCTGGGGAGGTCTTGAGGATGCTCTACGAGAAGTTTGGAGCGCGACTGCTGGAGGCCAATGTCCGTTCTTTCCTAAGCGCCAAGGGGAAGGGGGTCAATGCCGGAATTCAGAACACGCTTCGTAACGAGCCCAGCCGCTTCATGGCGTACAACAACGGCATTGTTGTCGTCGCTGATGAGGTGCATCTTGGAAAGGCAGAAGACGGCTCAATTGGCATCTCGTGGCTAAAGGGCCTCCAGATAGTCAACGGAGGACAGACCACCGCATCCATTTTCTTTACCAAGCGCAAGTACCCGGAGGTGAACCTTTCCAGAGTCCGGGTGCCCGCAAAAATCATTGTGATGAATCAGCAGGACCCTGCTGATGAAGAGGCTCTTATTTCTGATATCTCGCGTTTTGCAAACAGTCAAAACGCCGTCAAGCAATCGGACCTCTCTGCCAACAAGCCATTTCATATTGAAGTCGAGCGTCTATCCATGTCCGTCTATTGTCCGGACGGAGTATCTCGCTGGTTTTATGAGCGTGCGGCTGGCAGCTACAACACAATGCTTACCCGCTTGGGTACGACACCAGCTCGTCTGAAGGCTTTGAAAGATGAGATGCCTGTATCGAGAAAGATTACCAAAACGGACCTCGCGAAGTACCTAATGGCATGGGAGCAGAATCCGGATTTGGTCAGTCTTGGTTCGCAGAAGAACTTTGACCGCTTCATGGAGCGTGTCTCAGAGCAGTGCCAGAATGGCTGGCTTCCCAGTGTGGATGACTACAAGGCTATGGTTGCCAAGGTCAAGCTTTACCGAGACATGGAGAAGCTCATCCGTCCAATGTTTCCGGCTTTTAAGGCGAACGTGGCAGCTTATCTTGTCGCTCTGCTATCGAGGAAGCTTGGAGACCGAATCAACCTCGAGAGAATTTGGCTGAAGCAGGGCATTTCTCCAGAGCTTTCACAGCAGCTCAAGGTATGGGCAGATGAGGTTAATAACATATTGCACGCCACGGCAAACGGCAGGATGGTCTCGGAATGGGCCAAGAAAGCGGATTGCAAAGAAGCTGTGCTTGATGCAGCTTACTCCGCTCCGATGGCCGGCATACCCGAAATCGGGTAACCGTGGGTTTACCGCCTGCTCAGGCGTTTTCCAGTGCCATGCTCGTCTTCCTGCTCGACGGCTGAGCCTTTCCCGTAAGGATGGAGTACACCACGTGTGCAATCTTATTAGCCAGCAGTGATGGGACTGCGTTGCCTACTTGATGGAACTGCTGTGTGCGGTTTCCCTGGAAAAAGTAGTTATCCGGAAAGGTCTGTAGTCGGGCGGCTTCGCGCACGGTCAGACTTCGACACTGGGCTGCGTCGTAGTGTATGAAGTAGTGCCCATCCTTGGCGATGTGGCTCGTTACGGTTGAGCTCGGATGTTCCCGAAGTTGAACCCTGAAGCGGTCGATAAACTTTCCCGATTCCCAGTTTGCGTGCTCGGGCGCTAATCCCGTCAGCGCAAACTCAAGATGACCTTTGGGTGTCCGCCCATTCGCCTCGCCATACGCCGAAGTGTAGAAGTAACGACCGAGGTCGCTCGCCATGTGAGACCTAGATTCGTGATTGAGCCAGACCTCGAGCTTTGGGTCCTTGACCCACTGCAGGTAAGCCGTGAGGGCCTTCTCTTCTACAGGCATCCGATATCTGAGCTTCCCTGTTTCCATGGATTTCCCGACATCCCCAAGGGCTCGCAGCATAGCTTCGCCTAGGGTGAACATTTCCTTGTCCAAGGCTTCTGCAATCAGGCGCAATCCTCGAGTTGTGACTTCATTGCGCCAAGCATTAGGGCTGTCATCCTTGCTCAGCCTGCTGCGGAGTTTGGGGAGAGCACCGATGGCATGTTCGACGCTCAAGGCGGTGCTTGGTTTCAGATACTTGCCACCATCGTAAGCAATGTCTGCCCTGACACCGAGAAGGATGACTCGATGCCTTGCCTGGGGAATGCCATACCTTTCTGATTCAATAATGAACGCATTTGCATCAATTGCTCCCGGGTCGTCTCCATGAGAGAAGCACACAGGCTCGACGAGTGAGTGGATGACATATCGCTCCCCGTCAGAGCTACGCAGTGCAGCTCCTGGGTTCGAAAGGTCTCTCAGGATGTCGTGGAAAACCTTTTGCCCTCCTACTTTGGAAGACAGAATGCCTTTGACGTTCTCCATGACGAAAACGGCCGGCTGCGTCTTGTGTACGATTCGCAGATATTCTCGGTAGAGAAAGTGACGGTGGTCGTCTTCGGCCTTGTAGTCTTTCTCGCCTTTGTTTCGTGCTCTACCAACCAGTGAATAAGCCTGACACGGTGGGCCTCCGATGAGCACGGTCCGGTCAGCATCCAGCGTTGATTTTTCGAGCAACTCATCCAGTTTTAGATTGTCCTCTGGCGCTCCCAGAGTGAGCTTCCAAGCCTCGCGCGTCGCGTCAGCCCATGCAGACCTTATGACGGTGGATGGATGTGGAGCATCCTCCGAGTGGCAGAAGTTGTAGTAAGCGGCGAGGGCCTTTTGGTCGCCCTGGATGCGACGAAAAAAGCTGCGCATGGTGAGTGTTCTGTGGGCGCTATCTTCCATCTCGGCAGAGATGGCAATCTCGAACTTGTCGCCGCCTCCGTACCTAGCAAAACCTTCGCCGAGTCCCCCCGGCCCTGCGAACAGGTCAACTACCCTAAAGTTCATTTCTTACCTGTTCGAAACACTGCGGGTGCACCAACGTCACCTTGCAAAAAGTCTGCATTTGCGAATTCGCCCAGTCCCTGCTTACCTTCAACCCAGGCTGCCAAACTTGCTGCGAGAGCCGCATCATCTTTATTCTCTCGCAGGAAACACTCCCAGACCAGTAGCACTCTCCATCCCGCTTCCCGCAGGGCTAATACAACGGCGGCATCACGTTTCCGATTGCCAAGCAACTTTGGTTCCCAAAACTCTTTGCGCGAGCGGGGCATCTTGGCCAGGCGACATCCTTGGTGGAAATGCCAGAAACATCCGTGGACAAAGATGACTACTTTGTGCCTCGGTAGTACCACGTCAGGAGAGCCAGGTAAGTCCTTGCGGTGCAGTCTGAATCTGTACCCAAGCCTGTGAAGAACCCGTCTGACCCTCAATTCGGGGCCAGTGTCGCGGCTACGAATACCCGACATCATCAGGCTGCGCTTGTGCGTGGAGACGATGTCGTTCATTCGGTGGAAGCAGTGTGTTGTCCAGCGAAAAAATCGACTGCACCATGGCACTAAATTGAGACAGGTGTGTATGGTACCAGGACAGGAGAAATACCTCGCTCCTACTGTGTAGGGAGCGAGGGATGGCGCGCTTTTGGTCTTTTCTGTTACCGTCAAGGAGCATACGCCCCATGCCACCTTAGCGTAGTCGGCCCCTTGCCTGAGGGCTCGGCTGATAGCTGGGGCCTGATGGACCGGAAAACTCCAGGCTTGTGTAGGCCGGGTCCAAATCCAACGAGTCCGTGGTCGTTCACCCCTTGGACATGGTGATGAACCCTTTCCCGGGGTCAAAGCCACTTTCCAGATTGAAGGCATCGATGACCTTCTCGATGGTGGACAGCACATCAGAGGCGCCTTCACTGAGTAGGTCGAGCTGGCACATCACTTCCTGATATTGCTCTGACTCGGCCGTGAGGCTCTCGAGTTCTTCCCAGAGTTTGGAGCGTTCCGAGGCGACCAAGCGCAGCTGCCGAAAACCTTCCTCAAGCGCCTCGCATGCTCGTTCATCACCTTCTAGGCGACTGAAGTGCGATGCTGCGCCAATGAAATCATTGGCGGCCATGGCGTGGAGCTGTGGCAGCGAATCTTCAGCCAACGTCCTCATCTCGACATAGTCGAAAGACTCGTCGCTGATTCGTACCGTGCGCCGGCAGTACATCGCTGCGTTGGTGTAGCTGTAGTGCAGACCTGCGTTGAGGTCAGCAGCAAACGGCATGAAATGTGTCGCGTTCGGGAGCAGGTTGTACTTAGATGTCATGGCTTGATTCCTGATTGGTTGTGGAAAGGTTGCAGTGAAAGCACTGGTCCTTGATGTAGTCCGGTGTTTTAGCCATCCGAACATGAGCCAGATGCAAAAGAATAATGTTTCGTTACTTACATAACGTTACATTTGGCCCTGTCCCCTCAAAAAGCGCAACGGAAAGCTTTCTTCCTGTAAGTGCAACCTCGAGCGCTGCCTGCGAGCTGCGTGAACCCAACCACAAGGACAACCTAAAAATGATGTTTTTGTTCAATGGCATCCGTGCCCAAGTCGAGCCCGTTCCTGCGAAGACAGGCTGGTACCAACTCACGGGTAAGCACATCGAACGCTGGACGATGGATGTAGGGGACACCTTGAGCGACTTGGAAAATGGCGGTGCCCAGGTCGACTACCAGGCAAAAATTCTGGGCATCCACGACCGCGATGCAGAGATTGCTGAGCGGGACCCGCGTTTCAACGAGGAGAACAACCCGGAAGATGGCGCCACTTTCGGGGTCTACACAGAAGCTGGCCGCACTTACATGCTGCTCGCAGTCAACCAAGCGGAGTACGCTCTTTTCCGGTTCCTGTGCCCGCATGAATCCGGCGACGACGACGCGTTCGACCCCATCAGCGATTACCGCCTCGACGCTGCTGCAGCGAACGCTACAGACGCCGCCTGACGCTCAGCTTTTCTGTTGTGCCATTTCCTGGGGTTGGGCACATAAGCTCTCCCGTGTTCACATGGACCTGACTTGATGCGAAAACCAGATGCACTTGAAGCTACGAGCGCTCGAACTCCGCCCAAGGCTTGGGCCAGACCACGTTGGCAAAGGAAATTTGGTCCAGGTAGGGCTTCATCAGACTGGGGGGCAATTCGCCGCCGTAAGCGGCCGATGACCCCTCCACTTTCTCGAGGTGAGCCTGCGAGCGGCCACTGATTCGCTCGACCATACCCTTCGGCCAAGGGTGGCCACTTCGCGAATCGGAAGCCACGGTTTTGCGAACCGCGTCCTCCCAGTAGTGCCTGAAACTGTGAAAGGTGTAGCCACTCTCGAATGCCAGGTCTTCGCGCAGGAAATCGTTGAAGCGCTGCAGGAGGGTGTTGGACTTCCGCTCGAATTTGGTGTGGAGCTCTGGGAAGAGGGCGCCAGCCTTCTTGGGACGAACATACCGTTTACCGGGGCCCAGTTCCACAAACATATCCGCCGCTTCAGGCACTTGCTGCTTTTTGCGCTGCGACTCGACGTATTCGGCGAAACCAAGGTCCAGCAGAACTTTGTGAACTGGCACCCAGCGCTGACTGTCTTCGTTTTTCACACGACCGGACTCGACGGTGATGTGAATCGAAAAAACACCAGATTGCATACCTACATCGACCAGAGTGAGTTGGCATACTTCCTCGGCGCGAAGCCCCTGGCAGCAGGCGATGAGCGGTACCCAATACCGAGCGTTGCCTGCAAGGACGGTTTCCGTCCTTAGCTTGCCAACGGGCTGATTGCGACCGCTGTACCAGACGGATGCAAATATCTCGCGGATGTAGATGGAATTGAAGGTTTCGCGCGGCTTCTTCCGCGCAGCTGCTTCCACTTTGTCCAGCTTGGGCGCCTGAATGCCGAGGGCCGGGCTCTGCTTGATGCCAAATTTACCCGACAGAACCGCATAGTCGAACAGGGAGCGCAGAGCTGGAAGGTAGCCATCTGTGATGGTCTTTTCGGCGAGCTTGTCCACGCGCAGGAGCTTGTTCAACCAGTCCCACACGTCCTTCTTCTCCACGGCTACCACGAGCTTATCGTTGGTAAATTCGATGAAGTTCTTGATGCGGCTCGTGTAGCTGCTGCGCGTCTTTGGGTCTGTCGGCGCATGTTCTTTTTCCCAGCCTTGCAGAAGTTCGCCGAGCCAGGGACCGGACTCACCTTCAGCCAAGTCAGCAAATTCGCCTTGGCTGCGCCGCTGCATCAGCTCGTAGGCGCGTTTCTCCACCTTGACCATGGCATCGATGAACTCCGCCAGCATAGGGTCTTGCTTGTCGATGTCGTAGCCCATCATGTGCGCGAACTCGATGACCGTTTCCACGAAGCGTTCGTACCCGGGGGCCGACTTGCGACGGGCAATGAGCTTCTTCAGGTCGTCCAGGCTGAGCTCGATGAGCTCGTCATGCTCATCCCACTGCTCGGGCTCATCAATCAAGCTCCGTTCTTCATCGTCGAAGCGCACGAGGCTTGCAAGGCGAATGTGCGCGATTTTCTGAATGAGGGATGCATCGAGCACGACCGTCTGAGGCTGCTCGGTTGTGTACCCCTTCAGCAACTCCCGTTTGGAAAGAAACTCGCGACTTTTTTCAAGCACGAACGCAGCTGCCCGTGCTTCGGCGAGCACGCGGTCAGTGGTTCGGGTTGATTGCTTGAAATCTGACTTCTTGTAGAACTCAAGAAGTTCGGCTGGCACATAGACGCGAACATACCAATTCTTCGTCTTGCCGCCTGGGGGCACAAACAGGTTCATTTTTACCTCGCCGTATGACGTTTCCGTACGACTTGGCTGCTGTAACCTGTTGATTCTCATGAAAGTCCTTGGAAATCAAGGACTTATTTTAAGTTGGCGGAGAGGGCGGGATTCGAACCCGCGGTGGGGATTAGCCCACACACGCTTTCCAGGCGTGCGACTTAAACCGCTCATCCACCTCTCCGAAGCCCTCGATTATAGCCACAGGATTGGGGCATTCCGGTCAGAGGTCGGGATCGCCTGAAAATTTCCGCTGACCGATGCGCCGTCAGCCTGCCTTTTGGGATGTCTGCACCATCTTCATGGCCGAGCCGATCAGCGCTGACACTTCGGTCATGTTGCTGGGCACGATGAGGGTGGTGGTGGCATCCGACGCGACCTGGCTATAAGCATCCACGGCTCTTTCGGCCACCTTGAGCTGCACGGCCTGTTCGCCGCCGGGCTGGCGGATGGCTGCAGCCACGCGCTCGATGGCCTGGGCGTTGGCCTCGGCCACGGCCTTGATGGATTCGGCCTCGCCCTGGGCCTTGTTGATGACCGCCTGTTTTTCGCCCTCGGAGCGGGCGATGAAGGCCTCGCGTTCGCCCGTGGCGATGTTGATCTGTTCCTGGCGGCGGCCTTCGGAGGCGGCGATCAGTGCACGTTTTTCACGCTCCGCAGTGATCTGGGCCTGCATGGCGTGCAGGATTTCCTTGGGTGGCGTCAGGTCCTTGATTTCGTAGCGAAGCACCTTCACGCCCCAGTTCAGGGCAGCTTCGTCGATGGCCTGCACCACCTGCGCGTTGATGATGTCGCGCTCCTCAAAGGTTTTGTCCAGCTCCAGCTTGCCGATGACCGAGCGCAGCGAGGTCTGCGCCAGCTGGGTCACGGCCATGATGTAGTTGCTCGACCCGTAGCTGGCGCGCATCGGGTCGGTGACCTGAAAGTACAGGATGCCGTCCACCTGCAGCTGCGTGTTGTCGCGCGTGATGCACACCTGGCTGGGCACATCGAGCGGGATTTCCTTCAGGCTGTGCTTGTAGGCGACCTTGTCCACGAAGGGGATCAGAAAGTTCAGGCCCGGGGTCAGCGTGCCCGCATATTTACCCAGGCGTTCCTTGACCCAGGCGTTTTGCTGGGGCACGACCTTGACCGAGCGGGCGATGAAGATCACGGCAATGATCAGGAGGACGATGGCAATTTCCATGAGAAGCCTTTCTTGACGGTTCGGTGAAGGATTTGCAGTGCTTACAGCGGGTCAACCAGCAGGCGGTTGCCCACCAATTCGGCGACCCGGTGCATGCCGGTCGAGGGGGTGACCCCGGGGCGGTGGATGGCCGTCCATTGGGCGCCCCGGTACTTCACGGTGGTGGTGCCGTCGGGGCTCCAGCTTTCGATGAGGATGGTTTCGCCCACATCCATGTTCACGCTGCGGTCCGCGCGTGCCGACGGGTCGCCAGGTCGCTTTTTGCGCACCAGGTAGCAGGCCACAACGGCCCCGCCGCCCACAATGGCGGCCGACACCATCTGCAATGCCGACGCCAGACCGAGGTGGGCGGCCAGGGCGGCGGCCACCAGCCCCAGCGCCACCATCAGTAAATAGAACGTACCGGTCAGCAGCTCTGCCACGACCACGGCCCCCGCTGCCAGCCACCAGATGGTGGATGCCTCCATGTCGAACCTCCTCGTGTGGTTGTGTTTGTTGCACCACATTCTGGGTCAAAAGAATGGCAGTTCAAAGGCGCGTCAACGTTATTCCTTACACTTCGCGCCTATTTCGTTTTTTGGCCGGGCAGGCCACGGCTCCCTGGAGGCTGCGCATGAAGTTTCGCTTTCCCATCATCATCATCGATGAAGACTACCGTTCCGAGAACACCTCGGGGCTTGGCATTCGTGCGCTCGCGCAGGCCATCGAGGCCGAGGGCTTCGAAGTGGTTGGTGTCACCAGCTATGGCGATCTGTCGCAGTTTGCCCAGCAACAAAGCCGTGCCAGTGCGTTCATTCTGTCCATCGACGATGAAGAGTTCACGGTGGGCGAGGGGCTGGACCCCATCGTGCTGAGCCTGCGCAACTTCATTGGCGAAGTGCGCCGCAAGAACGCCGATGTGCCCATCTATGTGCATGGTGAGACCAAGACCAGCCGCCACCTGCCCAACGACATCCTGCGCGAGCTGCACGGCTTCATCCACATGTTCGAGGACACCCCCGAATTTGTGGCGCGCCACATCATTCGTGAGGCTAAGAGCTACCTCGAAAGCGTGCAGCCGCCGTTCTTCAAGGCGTTGCTGGACTACGCCGAAGACGGCTCGTACAGCTGGCACTGCCCCGGCCACTCGGGCGGCGTGGCCTTCTTGAAAAGCCCCGTGGGCCAGATGTACCACCAGTTCTATGGCGAAAACATGCTGCGCGCCGACGTGTGCAACGCGGTGGAAGAACTGGGCCAGCTGCTGGACCACAACGGCGCCATTGGGGAATCGGAGCGCAATGCGGCACGCATCTTCAATGCCGACCACTGCTTCTTCGTGACCAACGGCACGTCCACGTCCAACAAGATGGTGTGGCACCACACCGTGGCCCCCGGCGATGTGGTGGTGGTGGACCGCAACTGCCACAAGTCCATCCTGCACAGCATCATCATGACCGGCGCCATCCCGGTGTTCATGAAGCCCACGCGCAACCATTTCGGCATCATCGGGCCCATCCCCCAAAGCGAGTTCGAGCCCAAGGCCATTGAGGCCAAGATCAAGGCCAACCCCTTGCTCAAGGGCGTGGACGCCAAGAAGGTCAAGCCACGCGTGCTGACCCTCACGCAATCGACCTATGACGGTGTTCTGTACAACACCGAGACCATCAAGGGCATGCTCGACGGCTATGTGGACAACCTGCACTTCGACGAGGCCTGGCTGCCGCACGCGGCGTTCCACCCGTTCTATGGCAGCTACCACGCCATGGGCAAGAAGCGCACGCGGCCCAAGCATTCGGTGACGTACGCCACGCAGTCCATCCACAAGCTGCTGGCCGGCATCAGCCAGGCATCGCATGTGCTGGTGCAGGACTCGCAGACCACCAAGCTCGACCGCCACCTGTTCAACGAGGCGTACCTGATGCACACCAGCACCAGCCCTCAGTACAGCATCATCGCCAGCTGCGATGTGGCCGCCGCCATGATGGAGCCGCCCGGTGGCACCGCGCTGGTGGAAGAAAGCATCCTGGAGGCGCTGGACTTCCGCCGCGCCATGCGCCAGGTGGAGGACGAGTTCGGCAAGAACGACTGGTGGTTCAAGGTCTGGGGTCCTGAAAAGCTCACCGACGAGGGCATCGGCCGTGCAGAAGACTGGATCATCCGCAGCGACAGCAAGAGCAAGAAGGGCAGCAAGTGGCACGGCTTCGGCCAACTGGCCGACGGCTTCAACATGCTGGACCCGATCAAGTCCACCATCGTCACGCCTGGCCTGAGTCTGGACGGCAAGTTTGACAAGACCGGTATCCCTGCGTCCATCGTGACCAAGTACCTTGCTGAGCACGGCGTGGTGGTGGAGAAGACGGGCCTGTACAGCTTCTTCATCATGTTCACCATCGGCATCACCAAGGGCCGCTGGAACACGCTGCTGACGGCGCTGCAGCAGTTCAAGGACGACTACGAGAAGAACCAGCCGATGTGGCGCATCCTTCCCGAGTTCTGCCAGCAGCACAAGCGCTACGAGCGCATGGGCCTCAAGGACCTGTGCCAGCACGTACATGAGATGTACGCCAAGTACGACATTGCACGCCTGACCACCGAGATGTACCTGTCGGACCTCACGCCCGCCATGAAGCCTTCGGACGCGTACGCGCACATCGCGCACCGCACCACCGAGCGTGTGGAGATCGACCACCTGGAAGGCCGCATCACTGTGGGCCTGGTCACGCCGTACCCGCCGGGCATTCCGCTGCTGATTCCGGGCGAAGTGTTCAACAAGAAGATCGTGGACTACCTCAAGTTCGCGCGCGAATTCGCCAAGCTGTGCCCCGGTTTCGAGACCGACATCCACGGCCTGGTGGAAGTGGAAGACGAGAACGGCCAGGTGCGCTATTACGCCGACTGCGTGGCAGAACAAGGCAAGCCCGGCAAGAACCCCAAGCCGCTGGCAACTGCCAAGAACCTGGTGCAGGTGGGCGACGACGGCCCGTACGGACGCAACGTGTAAGCGCCCGTCTTGGCGCAGGTGCATCGGTGCACCAGCTCTTCAAAAATCGCTCCCCCGGCTTGGCTGGTGGAGCGATTTTTTTATGCGCTTGAATCCGTTGTGGCGTTGGGGGCGTATTGACTATCAGCCGCGTGACTCTCACACGGTGACTGTCTTCACAACACCCTCAGGAGATTTTCATGCCCCTTCGATTCAACGCCCGCTTGGCCACCATCGCTCTGACGGCTGCCATGGCAGCTGCCGCAATGCCTGCCATGGCGCAGGTCATGGTGGGCGGCGCGCCCATGCTGGCCAGCAAGGACATCATCGACAACGCTGTGAACTCCAAGGACCACACCACCTTGGTGGCTGCGGTCAAGGCGGCTGGCCTGGTGGAGACGCTCAAGGGCCCTGGCCCGTTCACCGTGTTTGCTCCCACCAATGCGGCATTTGCCGCACTGCCCGCCGGCACGGTGGACACGCTGCTCAAGCCCGAGAGCAAGCCCACATTGACCAAGGTGCTCACCTACCACGTGGTCGCAGGCAAGTACGATGCTGCCGCGTTGTCCAAGATGATTGCCGATGGCAAAGGCATGGCCAGCCTCAAGACCGTGGCGGGCGGTACGCTCACCGCCAAGGCCAGCGGCAATGCCGTCATGGTGACGGACGAAAAGGGCGGTACGGCTACGGTGACGATTGCCGACGTGTACCAGTCCAACGGCGTGATCCACGTGGTGGACAAGGTGTTGTTGCCCAACTGATTGGGCAACGGATAGGAGCGAGGCGGCATGCGCTGCCGCGCTCAGCTCGCGTATCGCCACCTCGTCGAAATCAGCTCGGGTTTGCGGTGGCCCCGTCAGCGGGTGGGCGGCATGTCGTCGCGCACCCGCACAAAACTCGCGAAGCGTGGCACGCCGCTGTCGTGGGTGCCTCTGAAGCGGTAGGTCACCCAGCTACCCACGGGCGGCGGGTGGTCGCGCTCCGCGTCGGTCAACCCTGCGCCCAGTCGAAACCGCTGGCCCGAAGGCATCTCCACCACCAGGGCGCCCAGCCGCCCGGCGTGGCGGCCTTGGCCGGGCAGATGGGCGACCACCTTGGCCTCGGTGTCTTCGTGGGTCTTGACCTTGATGAGATCGTCACTGCGACCTGCGCGGTACATCGATGCGCCCCGGTGCAGCATCAGCCCTTCGCCGCCCGCGCGCACAGTGCGCAGCAGCAGCTTTTGCAAAGCGGCGTCGCTGGCTACGCGCTGCTGGGGCACCGCCTGCACCCATGGCTGGTCCAGCGACTCTACGAGCTTGTTCAATGCGGGCAGGCGCTGGTCAAACGTGCCGCCGTGCGCAGGCAGGTCAAACACCATAAAGTGCATCTCGCGCCAGGCGGCATCGTCCGGCTGCTGCTGGCGCACGGTGGACTGGGCGTGGCTGAATCGGCCGCGTCCTGCCCACAGCTCGCCGTCCATGGGCGTGTCGGGCCAGCCGGCGGTGAACCATGCCGGGGCCGCCACGGTCTCTCCACCCCGCGTGCGCAGCGTGTGGCCGTCCCAGTAGCCGCGCACGCCGTCGTATTTTTCGCTCACCCAGTAGTCCGCGAGGCGCATGCCGGGGCGGTACACATTGGCCAGCAACAGGGCGGGTGCGTCGGCGGCCCAGGCCTGGGGGGTGGTCAGTGCGGCCAGGGGCGCGAGGCCCAGCCAAGCCAGGCAGTGTCTGCGGAGCATTCGATTTGCTATCAAAAAAATAGCTTCTAGCGCATGTTCTATCAGCGCTAGAAGCCTGTTTGGTTCAAAAATGCGGTGAGCCCGCTTGGCGGATTACACCTGGTCGGCGCTCAGGCCAGCGGTCTGGCTGAAGCCGCCGTCCACATAGGTGATCTCGGCCGTCATGCCCGATGCCAGGTCCGACAGCAGGAAGGCCGCCACATTGCCCACGTCTTCAATCGTCACGTTGCGGCGCAGGGGCGAGGCGTCGGCCACACGGCTCAGCAGCTTGCCAAAGTCCTTGATGCCGCTGGCAGCCAGGGTCTTGATGGGGCCCGCGCTGATGCCGTTGGCGCGGATGCTGCGGCCGTCTTCGGTGCGGCCCACGGCTTCGGCCAGGTAGCGCACGCTGGCTTCCAGGCTGGCCTTGGCCAGGCCCATGGTGTTGTAGTTGGGGATGGAGCGCAGCGCGCCCAGGTAGCTCAGGGTCAGAAGCGACGACTTGTCGTTCAGGTAGGGCAGGGCCGCCTTGGCCATGGCCGGGAAGCTGTAGGCGCTGATGTCGTGCGCAATGCGGAAGCCTTCGCGGCTCAGGCCGTCCAGAAAGTTGCCCGCAATCGCTTCGCGCGGTGCAAAGCCGATGCTGTGCACAAAGCCGTCAAACTTCGGCCAGGTCTGCGACAGGTCTGCAAACATGCGCGCGATCTGCTCATCGCTGGCCACGTCGCAGTCGAACACCAGCTTGGAGTTGAACTCGGCCGCAAAGTCGGTGATGCGGTCCTTGAAGCGCTCGCCCACGTAGCTGAACGCCAGCTCGGCACCTTGCACGTGGCAAGCCTTGGCAATGCCGTAGGCAATGGAGCGGTTGGACAGCACGCCCGTGATGAGCAGCTTCTTGCCGGTCAGAAAACCCATGTGAAATCTCCTTGTGGAATAGCGGAATGCAGGCTTGGCGCCCGGTGCATGTGGATATGCGGCTTTGGCTGCAAGCCCCTGCGAACGTAGTGCAGAATTGTCGCATGCGGTTTTGGCTGGCTTTGTTGCTGATGGGGAGTGCTGTTCCAGCGTGGGCAGCGCATGCGTATGCCTTGTGGGGCGCGCCGCGCTATCCGGCGGGCTTTGCGCATTTCGACTATGTGAATCCCGAGGCCCCCAAGGGCGGTGAGTTGCGGCTGGTGAGCAACCTGCGCACGTCCACCTTTGACAAGTACAACCCGTTCACCATCAAGGGCAACGCACCGGCCTACCTGTCGTCGCTGATGTTCGACTCGCTGCTGGTGGGCTCCATGGACGAGACCGCAACCGGCTATGGCCTGCTGGCCGAAGATGTGGAAGTCGCCCCCGATGGACTGTCGGCCACCTTCCGGCTGCGGCCCGAGGCGCGCTTTCACAACGGCAAGCCGGTGCTGGCCCAGGACGTGAAGCACAGCTACGAAACGCTGGTGGGCCCCTTCACCTCACCCTCTTACAAGACCTTGCTGATCGAAGTGGCGGGCGTGGATGTGATCAACGACCGCACCGTGCGCTACCGCTTCAAGCAACCCAACCGCGAGCTTCCCATCACCGTGGGTGGCTTGCCGGTGTTCAGCCGCGACTGGGGCGTGGAAAACGGCAAGGCCAAGCCCTTTGACCAGGTGGTGATGGACATCCCCATCGGCAGCGGCCCCTACAAGATCGGGCCCGTGCGCTTCGGCAAGGACATCACCTATGTGCGCGACCCCCAGTACTGGGCACGCGACCTCAACGTGCGCAAGGGCACGGCCAACTTCGACCGCATCCTGGTCAAGATTTACAAGGACAACACCGCGCGGCTGGAGGCGCTGAAAGCGGGCGAGTTCGACCTGATGCGGTTCTTCAGCGCGGGCGATTGGGCCCGCCGCGTCACGGGCAAGAAGTTCGATAGCGGCGAGCTGGTCAAGGGCGAGTTCAAGCACAAGCTGCCGTCGGGCTTTCAGAGCTACGTGCTCAACACCCGCCGCCCGCTGCTGCAGGACGCGCGGGTGCGGGAGGCCCTAGGCCTGGCGATGGACTACGAGTGGATGAACCGCCAGATGTTCTACGGCGCCTACCAGCGTGTGAACGGCCTGTTTGGTAACACGGCCTGCGAAACCAAAGGCAGCCCGTCGCCCGAAGAGCTTGCGCTGATGGAGCCCTATCGCAAAGACATTCCTGCGGCCGCCTTCGGTCCCATGACCGTGCCCCCGCGCACCGACGGCGATTCGTCACTGCGGGCCAACCTGCGCCGGGCACAGTCACTGCTCAAAGAGGCAGGCTGGGAGGTGCGCGATGGCGCCCTGCGCAACGCGAAGGGCGAGGCCATGGTGCTGGAGTACATGGACAGCAACGAAGGCGGCGTGCGCACCATCACCCCCTGGATCCGCAATCTCGAAAAGATCGGCGTCACGCTGCGCTTCCGCTCGGTGGACTTTGCGCTGTACCAGCAGCGCCTCCAGAAGTTCGACTTTGACATCACCACGATTGCCTTCCAGGGCACCAACAACCCTGGCCAGGAGTTTGCCGATATGTTCGGCAGCCAGGCCGCCGACACGGAAGACTCCGGCAACTTCGCGGGTGTCAAGAACCCGGCGGTGGACGCCATGATCAAGGCCATGACCTCTGCCAAAACCGAGGCGCAACTGCTGCCTGCCTGCCATGCGCTGGAGCGCATCATTGCGCACAGCCACTACCTGATTCCGCAGTGGACGGCGGGCACCCATCGCATGGCGTACAACGCCTGGCGCCTGGCCAAGCCCGCCACGGTGCCACCGTACTCCAGCGGTGAAAGCTGGGTCATTGACACCTGGTGGGCACGCATTCCACCGCAGACCGCGCCCGACAAAAAATAACCACCCGCCAGCCCACCCATGTTTGCCTACATCCTCAAACGCGTGTTGCTGATGCTGCCCACCCTGCTGGGCGTGCTGCTGCTGACCTTTGTGGTGATCCAGTTCGTGCCGGGCGGCCCCGTGGAGCAGTACATGGCCGAGGCCAAGGCTGGCGTGGGCGGCGGCGGTGCCGAAAGCGGTGGCCTGAGCTACCGGGGCGCTCAGGGCGTGGACCCCAAGCGGCTGGAGCAGATCAAGGCCCTGTACGGCTTTGACAAGCCGGCGCATGAACGTTTTTTTCAGATGCTGGGCCAGTTCGCGCGTTTTGATCTGGGCAAGAGCTTCTTCCAGAACAAGGACGTGTGGCAGCTGGTGGTCGAGAAGCTCCCGGTCTCCATCAGCCTGGGCCTCTGGACCTTCTTCATCAGCTACCTCGTCGCCGTGCCGCTGGGCGTGGCCAAGGCGGTGCGTGCCGGGTCGCGGTTTGACCTGGTGACCACGCTGCTCATCCTGCTGGGTTATGCCATCCCGGGCTTTGTGCTGGGCGTGGCGCTGCTGGTCATTTTTGGCGGGCAGCTGCAGTGGTTTCCGCTGCGGGGGCTCACGTCGGCCAACTGGGACGAGCTGAGCTGGGGCGCGCGCATCGTGGACTATCTTTGGCACATCACGCTGCCCGTCACGGCCATGGTGCTGGGCAGTTTTGCCGTCACCGCGATGCTGACCAAGAACGCCTTCCTCGAAGAGATCCGCAAGCAGTACGTGCTCACGGCCCGTGCCAAGGGGCTGAGCGAGCGGCAGGTGCTGTGGAAGCATGTGTTCCGCAATGCGCTGATCCCCATCATCACGGGGTTTCCCGCCGCCTTCATCGGCGCGTTCTTTGCGGGCTCGCTGCTCATCGAGACCCTGTTCTCGCTCGACGGCCTGGGCCTGCTCAGCTACGAGAGCGTGATCCGCCGCGACTACCCCGTGGTGCTGGGCACGCTGTATTTGTTCACGCTGATCGGGCTGGTCACCAAGCTCATCAGCGACCTTTGTTATGTGTGGGTGGACCCGCGCGTGAAGTTTGACTAGCCCGAACGCACCGATGGCCCCGATGAGTCCTGCTGCTACCCCGATTTCACTCTCCCCGTCCCGCCGTGCCTGGCTGCGCTTCAAGCGCAACCGCCTGGGGTACTGGAGCCTGCTGATCTTCAGCGCCCTGGTGCTGGTGAGCCTGTGCGCCGAGCTGGTCAGCAATGACAAGCCACTCATCGTGCGCTATGAGGGGCAGACCTACTTCCCCCTGCTGAAGGACTACCCCGAGAAGACTTTCGGCGGTGACTTCGAGACCCCGACTGACTATCTGGACCCCTTCATCCAGCAGCGGCTGAGCACGGGCAGCAACTGGGCGCTTTACACCCTCAACCGCTACGGCCCCAACACGCTCAACTACTTTGCCAAGGCGCCCAACCCCTCGGCCCCCACGGGCGACAACTGGCTGGGCACGGACGACCGGGGGCGCGACTTGCTGGCGCAGTTGCTGTACGGCTTTCGGGTGAGCGTGCTGTTTGGCCTGGCGCTCACCACCACGGGCGTGCTGCTGGGCGTTATCACAGGGGCCATCCAGGGCTTTTTTGGCGGCAAGACCGACCTGGCGTTCCAGCGCTTTATCGAGATCTGGGGCTCCATGCCCGAGCTGTACCTGCTCATCATCTTCAGCGCGGTGTTTGCGCCCAGCATTGCGCTGCTGCTCATCTTGCTGAGCCTGTTTGGCTGGATGGGCCTCTCGGACTATGTGCGTGCTGAGTTCCTTCGCAACCGCCAGCTCGATTACGTGAAGGCAGCCCGTGCGCTGGGCGTGAGCAACAGCCAGATCATCTGGCGCCACATCCTGCCCAACAGCCTCACGCCCGTGGTCACGTTCCTGCCGTTTCGCATGAGCGGCGCGATTCTGGCGCTGACCTCGCTCGATTTTCTCGGCTTGGGGGTGCCACCGGGCACGCCCTCGCTGGGGGAACTACTGAGCCAGGGCAAGAACAGCATTGATGCGTGGTGGATCTCGCTGTCCACCTTTGGCGTGCTGGTGGTCACCCTGTTGCTGCTGACCTTCATGGGCGATGCGCTGCGCGATGCGCTCGATCCCAGAAAGGCGGACCTGTGACCATGACCGCATCGGCCATGAAACCCGTGCTGCTCGAAGTCCACGACCTGCATGTGCGTTTTGGCGCCAAAGAGGTGGTGCGTGGCGTCAACTTCACGTTGGCCGCAGGCGAAAAGCTGGCACTGGTGGGGGAGTCCGGCTCGGGCAAAACCATCACCGCCCTGAGCCTGCTGCGGCTGGCGGGCAATGCCGCCATCACCGGCCAGGCCCTGCTGCAAGGGCGGGGCGACCTGCTGGCGATGACCGAGCGCGAGATGCGCGGCGTGCGCGGGGGCGAGATCGCCATGGTGTTCCAGGAGCCCATGACCGCGCTCAACCCGTTGATGACAATTGGCCAGCAGATCGCCGAGATCCTGCTGCTCAAGAAAGGCCTCACCGGTGCCCAGTGCGCGCAGGCCGCCATCGATCTGCTGGCGCAAACCGGCATCCCCGAGCCTGCGCGTCGCGCCAACAGCTTTCCGCACCAGCTCAGCGGCGGCCAACGCCAGCGCGCCATGATCGCCATGGCCCTCGCCAGTTCGCCCAAGCTGCTACTGGCCGACGAGCCCACCACCGCGCTCGACGTGACCTTGCGCGGCCAGATCCTGGACCTGCTGAGCGACCTGCAGCGCCAGACCGGCATGGCGGTGCTGCTGATCACGCACGACCTGAACCTGGTGCGCCGCTTTGCCGACCGCGTGGCGGTGATGGAGCAAGGCGTGCTGGTAGAGCAGGGGCCGGTGGCCGAAGTCTTCGGCGCACCCCAGCATGCCTATACCCGCCGTCTGATCGCCAGCCAGCCACGCCGCGATGTGATCGAGGCCGACCCGCCCGCAGGCACCGCGCCCGTGGTGCGGACGCAAGACCTGCGCGTGGTCTACCCCACGCCGCTGCCGGGCATCAAGGGCTGGTTCAAAAAAGGCGAGTTTGTGGCGGTGCAGGGCGCCACCTTGCAATTGCTGCCCGGTCAGACGCTGGGCGTGGTGGGCGAATCCGGCTCGGGCAAGTCCACGCTGGCCCAGGCCATCCTGGGGCTGTTGCCCTCGACGGGACAACTGCAGGTGGGTGGGCAGGCGTGGCAGCAGCCCGCCATGCGCAACACGCCCACCAACCAGCAGTTGCGCCGCCGGGTGCAGGTGGTGTTTCAGGACCCGTTCTCGTCCCTGTCCCCCCGCCTCACGGTCGAAGAAATTGTGGGCGAGGGCCTAAAGGTGCACGAGCCCTCACTCAGCGTGGCCGAACGCCGTGCGCGCGTGGAGGCGGTGTTGGCCGAGGTGGGCCTGGCCGAAGCGCAATACCCGCGCCTGCTGGAGCGCTACCCGCATGAATTTTCGGGCGGCCAGCGCCAGCGCCTGGCCGTGGCGCGCGCCCTCATCGTGCAGCCGCAGGTGCTGGTGCTCGACGAGCCCACCAGCGCGCTCGATGTCACCATCCAGCAGCAGGTGCTGGGCCTGCTGCAACGCCTGCAAAAAGAAAAGGGCCTGAGCTACCTGCTCATCACCCACGACGTGGACGTGATCCGCGCCATGGCGCACGATGTACTGGTCATGAAGGACGGCGTGGTGCTCGAAAGCGGCAGCGTGACGGAAGTGCTGGATGCGCCGCAGCATCCCTACACCCAACGCTTGGTGGCAGCCGCCACAGTGCCTGGCGGATAGTTTTTGGGCTCTATGGGCTACAGGCGCCAGTGGAATATACGCTGGCTGCTATCAAATTTGAGTATTTTGCGTCCGTGTAGCGTGGCGCAGCGTAGAGCGGCTAACAAAACTCAGCGAAGCGGTTCTGGCTAGGCGCTGTGTCGCAGGCAGTACGAGCAGTACGACAAGACACAGCAACGACGCCAGAAGAGTTTTGTTGGCCGCTCTTAGTGTCCGCACCCCGCATGGGGCCATGTCCCTTTTCCTGCGTACGGTGATCAGGTTCTGACCGCTGGGCGCCGCGCATGTTGCTCCACGCCGGGCTGGGCCCAGACGAGCTTGCGCATATCCACGCCCAGGGCCTGTGCCCGCTCCATCAGGTGCTCGCGCACATGCCAGGGCAGGGTGGGTGTGCGGGACAGCACCCACACATACTCGGTGCTGGAACCCACCACCAGGGCCCACTGGTAGTTCTCATCCAGCGCCACCACGTTGTAGCCGCCGTAAAACGGCCCGAAGAACGACACTTTGAGCGCTGCGCGGTCGGGGCTGTCCACAAACTCGGCGCGGCCCTCCGCTTCCTTCCACTGCTTGCGCACCGGGTCGTAGCCCCGGTTCACCACCTTGATGGTGTTGTCTGCGCTGCGGCTGTAGGTGGCGGTGGCCTGCGTCAGGCCGCGTTCAAACGAGTTTTCGATGCGGGCTACCTCGTGCCATTGCCCTGTGTAGCGGTCCACGTCAAAGCCCGAGACGGGCTGCACGCCTTCGGGTGTGCGCGGGGTGGAGCAGGCCGACAACATCATCACCCCCATCAACGCGGCGGCACCCACGATCCAGGGCCAGGGGGAGCGGCGGGGCGTGGTGCGGATGGCTGGCATGGCGAGTTCTCCTGAGGGCTGTTGTTGTGGGGGAGGGGCGCTGGCTGCAGCGCCTGCCTGGCAACCGACTGTAGGTACGGCGCCTGATGCCCGGTGTAGGAAGGCGCTGGCGCGTGGTGTCGGCGGCGCGGCGGACCTTGCTCGGCAGGCGCGTCCCTCTGTACCCTTTGAGCGGTCACGCGTGCTGCCTGAACCGTGCGGGGTTAGAGTGCAGCAGGGCAATCGCGGGGTGCCTCTGCACCCTGGCGCGTTTGGCCGTCCAGCCGTTTAGGAGTCCCGTGAACCATTCCAGCTTTCCATACACCTCTGCATCGGCCTCGGTGCAGGCGTCGCGACAAGACCTGCCCGGCGAGGACCCGGCAACGCGCAGCTATTTGCAGGCGCGGCGCCATGCAGCGCCCGGCGCATGGAGCAGCGGGTTGCATCTGGGGGCGCAACAGGTGCTCTGGGCGGCGGGTGCCGATGCGCCCGCACCTTCCGTGAAGCTGAGCCTGCCCTTGGGCGGCGCGCGCACAGCACACCAGTTCTTCCGCCATGCCGTGCCCACTCCCCTGGAACTGGAAAACGCCATTGCGGTCGTGGAGGATGAGGTCTACGTGGCCCATCGGCAGCTACAAGGCTTGTTGCCCGGCGGGCAGGGGTGGGCACCATGGTCTGCAGATGCAGCACTGCATGAACTGGCCACCTTGGCGGGCGTGCCGCCCGGGGCTCAACGCGTGCTGACGCTGGAGGCCATGGAGCGCCTGTTCAATCGGCTCGCCGCTGTGGCCGAGCGGCGCCCCGCGGCGCACGAGGGCCTGCCGGAAGACCCCGTCTTTGCCGGCACGCTGCTGGTGCAGCGCGAGCTGATGCACCACCTGCCGTTCGCCACCATGACATTGGTGGAGACGCCGTAGTCGCCATTCGGAAATTCGCCTGATGTGCGAGGCGCTTTCGCATGGGCTCTTGCACGGTGCCAGGGCATACAGCGAAGGTATCGGCGGGCCCTTGCAACCCAGGCAGGCGCCGTGACGCGTCAACGCGATTGGCAAAGGCAGCCGGGCCTGCCGTCGGTCATGTACGCGGCAGTGCGGCGAACCAGTCCCGCAGAAAGTCAGCCAGCGCCCGCGTCTTGGCCGACAGGTCGCTGCGCGTGGGGTAGACCAGCGTCACATCGGCGGCGGGCAGCGACCAAGCCGGCAGCACGCGCACCAGGCGGCCCGCAGCCAGGTGGGCCGCCACGTCCCATTCGGAGCGCATCAGCACCCCGTGGCCTTCCAGCGCCCAGGTGGTGGCGGCCGCGCCGTCGTTGGTGCTGAGCATGCCGCGCACCTTCACGGTCTCCTGCCGCTCGCCCTGGTGCAGGTGCCAGGTGCCATAGGTCTCGTCGCTCTCGCGGATCACGATGCACTGGTGGGCCAGCAGGTCGGACGGTTGCTCGGGCTCGCCGGCCTGGGCCAAGTAGGCGGGCGATGCGCACAGCACGCGCCGGTTGGCCAGCAGCCGCCGGGCCGTGAGGCGCGAGTCCGGCAGGTCGCCAAAGCGCACGGCCGCGTCAAAGCCTTGCTCCACCAGGTTCACGGGGCGGTCCGTCAGGTGCAGCTGGACCTCCACCTCGGGGTAGGCACGGGCAAACGCCGACAGCGCGGGCGCGATGTGCACACGGCCAAAGCCCAGCGTGGCGGCCAGCTTGATCAGCCCCCGGGGCGAGCTGCGAGCGCCGGCCACCGTGCGCTCCAGCGCCTCCAGGTCACCGAGGATGCGGGCACCGTCCAGCAGATAGGTCTCTCCCTCGGGCGTGAGGCGGATGCGCCGGGTCGTGCGGTGCAGCAGGCGCACGCCCAGCCGGTGTTCCAGCTGCGCCAGGCGCCGGCTGACCGCAGGCGGGGTGATGCCCATCTGCTGCGCGGCTGCGGCCAGGCTGCCCTCCTTCATCAGCAGGGCGAAAAAGCGCAGGTCCGAAAAACCGTCCATGAAGATACCTGATTCGTGCTTTGAATTTATGAATGAAGTAATTTTGACGGTATTTATGGCTTTGAACATCACTCCTAAGATCACATCCACAACAAGTATCCGCAGGAGACAAACCCATGACCGTCGCTTTCACCACCACCGTCCCGTCCCGTTCGCACCGTCTGTCCCGTCGCCTGGCGGCTGCCGCAGCGGCACTGGCCGCGCTGGCCCTGCTATCGCCGGCTCCAGCCCTGGCGCAAGCGGCCGGTTATCCCAACAAGGCCATCAAGCTCGTGGTTCCGTACGCACCGGGCGGCAGCGCCGACATCGCGGCGCGCCTGGTGACGGACGAATGGGGCAAGGCCCTGGGCGGATCGCTGTTCATCGAGAACAAGGGCGGCGCGGGCGGCAACATCGGCGTGGACATGGTCGCCAAGGCCCAGCCCGACGGCTACACCATCGGCCTGCAGACGGTGTCGCTGGCCATCAACCCCGCCCTCACGGCCCGGATGCCCTACGACACCTTGAAGGACCTGGCGCCCATCGGCATGGTGGCCAGCTCGCAGCATGTGCTGGTGGTCAACAACGCGGTGCCTGCCAAGAACCTCAAGGAGCTGCTTGCGCTGCTCAAGGCCAAGCCAGGGCACTACTCCTACGGCTCGGCGGGCCCGGGCAGCACCTTCCACATGTCGGCCGAGCTGTTCAAGGCTGTGGCGGGAACACCCATCGTGCACATCCCCTACCGTGGCGGCGGCCCGGCCATGATCGACACCATGTCGGGCCAGGTGGCCATGAGCTTCCCGGTGCTGTCGGCCGCGCAGCCGCACGTGCAGGCCGGCAAGCTGCGCGCCCTGGGCGTGACCGGCACGAAGCGCTCGGCGCTGATGCCCGATGTGCCCACCATTGCCGAGGCAGGCCTGCCGGGCTATGCGTTTGAAACCTGGTTCATCGTGTTCGCGCCGGCCGGCACGCCCAAGCCCATCATCGACAAGCTCAACGCCACGCTGAACCAGGCACTGGGTACCCCCGCGCTCAAGGAGCGCATGGCCAAGGACGGGTTCGACCCCATCCCCTCCACCCCCGAGCAGGCCCGCGCACGGCTGGAGCAGGAAATGCCCCAGTGGGCCAAACTGATCAAAGAGCGCGGCATCACTGCAGAGTGAGCGGGTTCGCCTTCCACTTCGCCCCACGGCCAGGACCACCTCGCCCATGACCACTTCACTTTTCCCCGGTTTCATCCCTCACCGCGTGCCCACGCCCGACGGCCAGCACATTCACGCGCTGGTCGGCGGCACGGGCCCGGCCTTGCTGCTGCTGCACGGCCACCCGCAGACCTCGGCCATCTGGCACAAGGTGGCGCCTGTGCTGGCGCAGCACTTCACGCTGGTGCTGGCGGATCTGCGGGGCTACGGCGACTCGGCCAAGCCCACCGGCGATGCCGAACACCTGCTCTACAGCAAGCGCACCATGGCCGACGACATGCTGGCCGTGATGCAGCACCTGGGCCACCCGCGCTTTGCCGTGCTGGCCCACGACCGGGGCGCGCGCGTAGCGCACCGCCTGGCGGCCGATCACCCGGATGCGGTGCAGCGCATGGTGCTGCTGGACATCGCGCCCACCCTGGCCATGTACGAGCAGACCAGCAACGCGTTCGCCCGCGCCTACTGGCACTGGTTCTTCCTGATCCAGCCCGCGCCGCTGCCCGAGCGCCTGATCGAGGCCGACCCCGCTGCTTATGTGCGCGACGTGATGGGCCGGCGCAGTGCAGGCCTGGCCCCGTTCGACCCGCGTGCCCTGGCCGAGTACGTGCGCTGCCTGGCCCTGCCGGGCACGGCCCACGGCATCTGCGAGGACTACCGCGCCGCCGCTGGTATCGACCTAGTGCACGACCGCGCCGACCGCGATGCGGGTCGCCAACTCGCCATGCCTCTGCTGGCCCTGTGGGGTGAGCAGGGTGTGGTGCATCAGTGCTTTGAGCCGCTCAAGGAGTGGCAGCGCGTGGCGACTGACGTGCGCGGCCATGCGCTGCCCTGCGGCCACTACATCGCCGAAGAAGTGCCCGACGCGCTGCTGGAAGCTGCCCTGCCTTTCCTGCTGGCAGGTCAATAGCCCATTCCCCTCACCCCCATCACGATGACCATGACCACACCCGCAACGCTCTACCAGAAGCTGGTGGCATCGCACACCGTGGCCGTTCTGGACGAACAGAACGTGCTGCTCTTTTGCGACCTGCACCTGATGAACGAATACACCAGCCCCCAGGCCTTCGCCGGCCTGCACGAGGCCGGGCGCGGCGTGCCCGTGCCGGGGCAGAACGTGGCGGTGGTAAGTCACATCATCCCCACGCACCCGGTGCGCCACCGGGTCATTCAAGACACCCCTTCAGCGCTGCAGGCCAGCAACCTCAAGGCCAATTGCGACCGCCACGGCATCCCGCTGTTCGACACCAACGACCCGCTGCAGGGCATCGAACACGTGATCGCGCCCGAGCACGGCATGGTGCGCCCTGGCATGGTCATCATCTGCGGCGACAGCCACACCACCACCTATGGCGCGCTGGGCGCTTTAGGCTTCGGCATCGGCACGTCCGAGGTCGAGCATGTGCTGGCCACGCAGACCCTGGTCTACCGCCTTGCCAAAGACATGCGCATCCGCGTGGACGGCGCGCTGCCGCCGGGCACCACCGCCAAGGACCTGATCCTTCTCATCATCAGCCGCATCGGCGCGCAGGGCGCGCGCGGCTATGTGGTCGAGTTCTGCGGCAGCGCCATCGGCGCCCTGTCGGTGGAGGCGCGCTTCACGCTGTGCAACATGGCGGTGGAAGCGGGAGCGCGCGGCGCGCTGATCGCGCCCGACGCCAGCGCCATCGACTACGTGCTGGCGAAGGCCCCCGACATCGGCGGCGACGTGCGCACGCAGGCCCTGGCCCACTGGGCCACGCTGCGCAGCGACGACGGCGCCGTGTTCGATGAGGAGCACGTGTTCGACGCGGCCGAGGTGGCCCCCTTCGTCACCTGGGGCACCAGCCCCGACCAGGCCATGGCCATCAACGCCACCGTGCCCCGGCCCGAAGACATGGCCGATGCCGTGCAGCGCGGCAGTGCCGAGCAGGCCTTGCGCTACACGGCATTGGCGGCGGGCCAGCCGCTGGCGGGCGTGCCCGTGCAGCATGTGTTCATCGGCTCGTGCACCAACGCCCGCATCGAGGACCTGCGCGAGGTGGACCGCGTCGTTGGCAGCCGCCGCGTGGCCCCGGGCGTGCGCGCGATGGTTGTGCCCGGCTCGGGCGCGGTGAAGGCCCAGGCCGAGGCCGAGGGCATTGCCGCGCGCCTGGTGGCGGCCGGCTTCGAGTGGCGCCAGCCCGGCTGTTCCATGTGCCTGGCCATGAACGACGACGTGCTGGCCCCTGGCCAGCGCTGCGCATCCACCACCAACCGCAATTTCGAAGGCCGCCAGGGCAGGGGGGCGATCACGCACCTGATGAGCCCGGCCATGGCCGCCGCCGCGGCCGTCACGGGTTGCATCACTGACGTCAGAACCCTGGAGGGGACCGCATGAGTGCCGACCACAACACCAGCTTGCGCGGCAGGGCCGCACTGCTCGACATCGCCAACCTGGACACCGACCAGATCATGCCCAAGCAGTTCCTGCGCGGCATCGACAAATCGGGCCTGGCGCCGGGCCTGCTGTACGACCTGCGCTTTGACGGCGCCGGGCAGCCGCGCGAAGACTTCGTGCTGAACCAGCCAGCCTTTGCCGGCACCGATGTACTGCTGGCGGGCAGCAACTTCGGCTGTGGCTCCAGCCGCGAGCATGCGGTGTGGGGCATGCAGCAGTACGGCTTCAAGGCGGTGGTGGCGTCGAGCTTTGGCGAGATCTTCTACTCCAACGCCATGAACAACCGCCTGTTGCTGGCGATGGTGAGCGAGGACGATGCCCAGGCCTTCATGCGCGAGGCCCGTGCCCACCAAGGGCCGATGGCGATAGAGATCGATGTGGAGCAGCGCCAGGTGCGCACGGCAGGGCACAGCGCGCCCTTCACCGTCTCCGAGCGCCACAGGCGCATGTTCATCGACGGCCTGGATGTGATCGGTGCCTCGTTGACTTACCGGGACCAGATCACGGCGTTCGCCCAGCGCCACTGGGAGGCCCAGCCGTGGGTGAAGGATGTCGCGCGGCGCACGCGCGATCGGCTCAGCGCCGCATCCTCGCAGCCTTGACCGGTCGGCGCCTCGGCGCAGTGGGGGCGCCTACTTGGCGGCAGCCTTGGCCGCCTGCGCAGCCTTCTGCGTCTTGTTGTAGACCTCCATCACCGTCGCAAAGTCGCGCTCAAAGTTGATGGGCAAAAAGGTGTCGTTGCCCGGCAGCAGCTGCCGCAGCTTGGGCGAAAAGCTGTAGCTAAAGGAGCACTTCTTCACACGCGCCTGCAGCTCGGGCGAGACATCCTTGCCCATTGTCCAGGTCTCGGTCATGAAGGGTGGGCTCTCCCACAGCGTGCGGATGCTGGAGCCTTTCACGTCGCCCTTCACCACCATGCGCTGGTACAGGTCGCTGGCCACGGCCGCCGCGGGGTAGAAGCCATGCATCACGCCCGTGACCGAGCGCTCATGGCCGTTGGAGAACACCACTTCGTAGTTCTGGTCTGGCACCAGCCCGATGGCCGGGAAGAGTGCGCGCGGCGCCAGGTTGCCCGAGTTGGACGTGGGCGTGGTGTGCGCAATCTTCTTGCCCACCAGGTCCTGCGGCTTGGTGAAAGGGCTGTCCACGCGTGCGATGAGGATCAGCTTGTACGAATTGCGTTGCCCGCTGGCCTTGTTGCCCGGCACGCCGAACGGCGCGGGCTGGCCTGCAGCCACCAGTTGCGGCACCAGGCCGGGGTTGACCTGGGCCAGCTGGGCCTTGCCAGACACCAGGCTGTCGATGAGTTCCTTTTCAGCCAGCACGTCGATGTTGGTGCTCTTGTCCAGCGACTCGCCCTGCTGGTTCTGCAAGTCGATGTTGCCGCAGCGCGCCAGGTGGTTGAAGTAGTCGCCCCACAGCAACATGGTCTCGGCCTTGGCATAGGTCTTGGGCATGGCCACCACCAGCTTTTCGCGCGGGCTGTTGGTGAACTGGTTGGCGGCTTGCGCAGCGGCAGCAGGCTTGGCAGCGGCGGCACGCTCCGTCTGTGCAGCCACTGGGCCCAGGGTCAGGGCAGCGCCAGACAGCAGTGCATACAAGCGGGTATCGAATCGCATGGTTAAGGTCCCTCCGGTGTGTTGCTTTGGATCGGGCCGAGCCCGAGGGCGGAGAGTATGCAGGCGCTTTGGGTGATGATCGGGCACCCATGCGACTGCGTGCGGGCTCTCGGCGCAGCCGCCAAGGCACTGGACGGTTTGTCAACCGACCGTCTGGTGCGCTGGACAAGGCCGCGAGGGACAGGCGTGGCAACGCCCGACACAATGCCTGCACGCCATCACGCAATACCCTTCATACGTTCACCACCGTTCCAGTCCCATGTCGCAAAACACCCTCACGCTGCAGCTGTTCTTTGAAGACCCGATCAAGCTCAAGACCTGCCAGCTGGTCTACCAGTACCTGTGCGCAGACAACACCGAGCAGGCCCAGCGCTGGGCCGGCAAGCTGGGCGCACCTAGCCTGGAGGCCTTGTGGGATGGGGAATGGTTCAACCAGTCGGTCACTGCAGCGCCATCGCACCTGGTGCTGCAATTTGATACCGGCACCAGTGGCGACCTGCCTTTGCTGCAGATCGAAACCCTGTTCCGCCACGGCCTGCGGGCGGCGGTGATGGAGGTCTTCTACGACCAGGTGGGCGAAACCGAACGCATGCACTTCGACCAGGGCCGCTGGGTGTCGCGCCAGGCATTCATGGACGCCAACCCGCAGTGGCGCGCGGTGGTCGAGCCTGTGCCACAGGTCGGTGAGGGCGGCGAAGACGGCGATGCCGATGACCGCTACGCCTGCTCCAAAGACCCGGCCAAGCCGCTGGCCGTGGCCAAGCTGCGCCAGCAGGAAGAAAAGCGCAAGCGTGAGGCCCGTGAGGCGGCCGAGGCGTTTGTCGAAATGGCGCGGGCCATGGGCAAAAGCGGCAAATCACCCGTGCAGGGGCTGATGGCTGTGCTGCTGTTGCGGTCCGGGTTCAAAGGGCTGGTGCATGCGGTGGTCTTCACGGTGGTCACCGTGCTGCTGTTCAAGGGCTTCTGGCTGTGGATGGGCCTGGGGCTGGTGCTGGCCGTGGCGCTGCCGCTGTACTACATGGCCACCGAACACAAAGCGATGCGAGGGGACGACGGCAACGATGACGCCGACAAGCCTGGCGACGATGGCCCCGCCACGGTGATGGCAGTGCAGTAAAAGCATCTCAGGAGAAGAACAACATGCTGACGCAAATCGAATGGTGGGGCGGGGTGATTTTTGTGCTGGGGGCGCTGACTTACCGCATGGTCATGGGGGCGCTGGAGCGGCCGGTGGATGGCATCCCCTGGTACCGGCTCATGATGCACGTGTTCTTTCTGGCGCCGGCCGCGCTGCTGGTGGGCTATTTCTATCCGCTCACGCAGCCCGCGCTGCAATACGGCTACCTGGCGCTATTGGCCGTGTCGCTGCTGGTGGTGGCCGTGATACTGATGCAGGAGATGACTGGCGATTCGGGTGAGAGCGAAGAAATGCGCCGCAGCAAAGAGCCCTTGAAGGAGGACGCAAAAGCCGAGGCCGAAGACCACGAAGAGCCCGGCTGGCTGATGTCGGTGGTCGGCGCCGTCGTGTTGTACAGCCCGGTGCTCACGGCCTGTGGCCTGGCCTGCACCAAGGCCTGGCCCATGGTGCAGCCGTTGCTCTGACGCATCGGCAATACCGACCCCTTGCGGCCGGATGGCTTGGCAGCAATGACAATGCCCGCCAGCCACCTGCCGTTTATTGGCAGCAGGGGCCCTCTTTAAGTTTCAGCGCGTTATCCCGCCACCGCCGCACCACACATGTCTGCCGATTCTTTTGCCGACCTCTTGTCGATCTACATGCGCCGCATTCGCGCCAGCGCCTCGGGCGTGGCCACCGAGATCGGCCTGAGCCGCGAGGCCGTCAACAACTGGCGCAACGGCATCTCGGTGCCCAACCCGCGCTCGCGCGACAAGCTGGTGGCCTGCACGCGCTATCTGCGCCTGACCGAGAGCGAGGCCAACCGGCTGCTCAGCGCCGCAGGGTTCGCGCCCGAGTTTCCGTTGCAAGCCGAGTCCACCGGCGCGCAGCCGTTTGCCGCGTTCCAGGACAAGGTGTTTGCGCAACTGGCCCAGGCGGTGCCATACCCCATCTCGCTGCTGCTGTCGCCCGCGCACTGGGGCCAGCCGCCGTTCCGGCACGAGCTGCTGCAGCGCGCCCGCGCGCAATACGGCGAAGGCTCGGTGCTGCACATCCAGCCGCCCTACAGCGTGAGCACCGTGCCCGCCGAATACTTCGCCGCCATCGGCCGCCAATGTGGCCTGGGCGATGTGGCGTCGGACTACGAGTTTGAATCCGCGCTGGAGCGCCGCCTGATGGCGGGTGAGCGCATCTTCTGCCTGGTCAGCCGCTTTGAGCAGGGCACGTCCGCGCTGCGCGAAACCCTGGCGGGCATCCTGCGCAGCCTGAGCGAGATGCACAGCGGCCGCCTGCACCTGCTGCTGTGCGGAGGGCAGGCGCTGGCCGACCTCAAGTACCGCAGTGGCGACCTGTCGCTGCTCAACATCGCCCAGGTCCACCACTGGCCCGACCCGTCGCTTGCCGACCTGCTGCAACTGGCCCGCCACCGCTGGCCCGAGCAGCCCTGGTCCGAGCCGGTGGTGGCTGCACTGCAGGCCCTGAGCGGCGGCCATCCCGCGCTGTTTGAAGAAGGCCTGCAATGGCTGGTGGACCACCCCGGCGCGGGTGCCAGCCTGCACGAAGGCCAGCCCGCCTTCAGCGCCCTGCGCACCCACCTGGCCAGCAGCCCGCGCCTGTGGCAAACGTTTCTGCCGCTGGCGCAGGTGCCAGCCAGCCGGGCGCGCCTGCAGCAGTTGCTGGGCGCGGACGACCTCGGCCGCGCACGACCCTACCTGCAGGACGACGACCTGCGCAGCCTCTTCTGGGGCAACCTCATCCTTGCGCGCGGCGTGGGGGACGCGGCGCGGCTGCACTGGCGCAGCCCCACGGTGCGCGAGGCCGGCTGGATGGTGCTGGATTCATGCTCGGCCGACTGACGCCCTGGCTGTCCCGGCCCGTGGTGCGCGCCGTGGTCATTGCGCTGGTCACGCTGTTTGTGGCCAGCGCCGTGTTCACGCCCCAGCACAACCCGGCCACACGGGGCAGGTTCATGGCGGCAATGAACGTCGGGCCGCTGTGGGGAGAGCTGGTGCAGTGGCGTGTGGCGATGGTCAACGCCCGCAACGAGCTGGATGCCTGGCCCACGGACATTCAGAAGTACGCGCCGCCCATTGCCAACCCGCAGCTGCGCGTTACCTCCCCGCGCCCCAATGTGCTGCAGGCCGACATTGCCCACAACCCTGAATTTGGCAAGCTGGCGGGCACGCAGGTGGTGGTGGAGCTGCAGCCCGGCACCCACACCTGGACCTGCCGCCCCGGCAACCCGCCCATCCCGCAGGGCTACCTGCCCATCAACTGCCAGCAAGGCAGCACCGACGATTTCGAGCCCGCCAAGCCCGCGCCAGACGCCGACCCCTTTGGCTGGATGCGCTCGCTCATCACGTGGTGCGGGGTCATTTTTGGCGTGGGTGCAGTGCTGTGGGTGGTGCGCCACCCGCTCATCGGTGCGGGCCAGCTGCGCCCTGCGCGCCTGCGCCGCACACCGCTGGCCCGCCTGCCGCACATCGACCGGCTGCTGCGCTGGCTGCGGCGGCTGGAGCCCACGCTGCAGGCCGCCGACATTCGCCTGGTGGACTGGCGCCGCGCCGTGGCCTGCGCCCAGGCCACGGGCAGCGAGCGCGCCCCGGCCCTGGCCCGCGCGCTGGCCGAACGCGTGTCCGCCCGCTGCCAGCCCAGCACCGACTGGGCGCTGCCCGGTGCGGTGTTTGAATGGTCGTTCCCGCCCGACCTGCCCGTGTCGCTGGACCGCTGCCTCGTCTTTGTGCCCACGCACGGCATCGACGAAGCCACCGTGCTGCGCCAGCTGCGCGCCGTGCAGACCGGCAGCGATGTGCTGCTGATCCTGAGCGAGCACAGCGTGGACACCCCCTGGCCGCTGCTGCACGCCCACGCACAAGACCGCGCCAACCTGCATGTGATGGCCGACAGCGCCAGCCAGACCGAATGGCTGATTGGCGGTGACGCCCTGCAAGTGCTGCTGCGCCTGCTGGCTGCGCAGCTGCGCATCACCCGCATCTCGCCCTACCAGACGCGCGGCGGTGTCACGCGCGAAGGCGCCTTCTTCGGCCGCGCGCAACTGCTGGCCCGCGTCATCAACCGCGAGCCCGCCAACTACCTGGTGGTGGGTGGGCGGCAGCTGGGCAAAAGCAGCTTGCTCAAGGCCGTGCAGCGCCGCATGGCGGGCCACCCCCACACCGTGTGCCACTACGTCTCGCTGCGCGACCACCGCCTGGCGCCACGCATGGCGTTGCAGTTTGGCCTGCCCGCCGACACACCGCTCGAAGCCATCGTGGACCACCTGCAGGCGCAGTACCAGGGCAAGCGCCTGGTGCTGCTCATCGACGAGGCCGACCTGTTCTTCCGTGACGAATCGGCCAATGGCTACGTGCAGCTGTCCACCCTGCGCGCACTCAGCGAAGAGGGCCGCTGCTGGTTCATGCTCGCGGGCTTCTGGGACCTGTACGCCACCGCCGTGCTGGACTACCAAAGCCCGCTGCGCAACTTTGGCGAGGTGCTGACCATCGGCGGCCTGGAGCGCGATGCCTGCCGCGAACTGGCCACCGAGCCACTGCGCAAGCTGCGGCTGGGTTTTGACAACGAGCACCTGGTGAACCGCCTGGTAGATGCCAGCGGCCAGCGCGCCAACCTGGTCGCCATCCTGTGCCAGGAATGCCTGGAGGCCCTGTTGCCCGGCGAACGCGTGATCGAAAAGCGCCATCTCGACCAGGCCCTGGCATCGCAGGCCGTGCAAGACGCCTTGGCCGGCTGGGGCCGCCTGAGCCATGACGAAGCCGCCTGCCGCCTCGACCGCATCGTTGTTTACCACACGGCCCAGGTGGGACAGTCCAGCCTGGTCACGCTGGCCCAGCTGCTGCAAAGCCATGGCATCGCAGGCGACGCACAGGCCCTGCGCTTATCGCTGGCGCGCCTGCAACTGGCCTATGTGCTGCGCAAACACGAGGCGGGCGAATACCGCTTTACCATCCCGCTGCTGCAGGACCAGTTTGAACCGGCGGAGGTGGAACTGCTGTTGCACCAGGAGCTGGCCGTGCTGGCGCGTGACCGTGATCCGGGTTGAGCCACGCAGGGGCACTGCGGAGCCATTGCTGCAAAATTTTGATTCGGATAACCGCTAGGCGCTTATCCAATATGCCCTTCCAGCTATTGAATAGATAGCGAATGGCCGTCTGTCTCAAGGCCGCTGCGCCATCACCAGCGCATACAGCGCCTGCGCCGCCACCGACAAGCTCTCGTCCCGCCGCCGTACCAGATAGATCTGCCGCGTCAGCCCCGGCAGTGACAGCGGCCGCGTCACCAGCCCCGGCTGGTCAAAGTGGAACAGCGTGAGCGCTGGCACCACGCTGATGCCCAGGCCCGCGCGCACCATGCCCATCACGGTGGCGAGCTGCTCCACCTCCATCAGCGTGTGCATGGCCTGCGGGTGCAGGGCGGCCTCCAGGTACTGGCGCACGCTGCTGGTGCGCGCGAGGTGGATGAAGGGCCACGCGGCGAGGTCCTGCGCGGTGATGGCCTTGCGGCGGCGCGCCAGCGGGTGGTCGGCCGGGCACACCAGATAGAAGTTGTCGCTGCAAAACGGCTCGGCTTGCAGCGCGGGCGTGTCAGCGCGGATGGCGGCCAGTGCAAAGTCGGCATGGCTGCTGGCCACGCGGTCGATGCAGGGCTCGGACAGCACATCGGCAATGTCGATCTCGATACCCGGGTGCGCCGCGCTGTACTGCGACAGCACGCCGGGCAGCCAGCCCGCCGCCAGTGACGGCAGCAGCGCCACAGCCACGCGCCCGCGCTGCAGCGTGGCGGCGCTGCGCATGGCCGCCAGGGCGCTGGTGATTTCGGTGCGGATGCGGCGGGCCGACTCCAGAAAATTCTGCCCCTCGGGCGTTAAGTCCACATGCCGCGTGCTGCGGTCAAACAGGCGCAGGCCCAGGTCGTCCTCCAGCGCGCGGATCAGCGCGCTGAACGCGGGCTGCGACAGGTGGCACAACGTAGCGGCGCGTGTGAAGCTGCACTGCTCCGCCAGCGCGAGGAAGGCGTCGAGCTGGCGGCTGGAGAGGTGAGGGGCGCTCATGCGGGGTGGGTGTGATTCATCTGGTTTTCAGATGGATTCATCGTAACAATCGATTTCACAGAATACAGCCATATTCCTACATTCACGGTCAGGAGACAACGGATTCATGCCGAACGATCAAAAAACCAAACTGTTGGTGGGCTGCGCCGCCGGCTTCTCGGGCGACCGCACCGACGCGGCCCTGCCCGTGGTGCAGGCGCTCATCGCCAGCGGCCAGCCTGCGGTGCTCATCTTCGAGACCCTGGCTGAGCGCACGCTGGCCCTGGCCCAGTTGGCGCGCCGCACCGACCCCGATGCTGGGTATGAGCCGCTGCTGATGGACCTGCTGCGCTCCGTGCTGGCACAGTGCCTGGCGCACGGCGTGCGCATCGTCAGCAACTTTGGCGCGGCCAACCCGCACGGTGCCGCGCGCCGCATCCACGCGCTGGCGGCCGAGCTGGGCCTGGCCCGCCCGCGCATTGCCGTGCTGCAGGGCGACGACCTGAGCGGCCCCGAACACCGCGCGCTGCTGCAGGGCGCGCTGGGCAGCGCGATGCCCACCGAGCCCATCGTCAGCGCCAACGCCTACATCGGCGCGCAGGCCATTGCCGACGCGCTGCGCGCAGGCGCCGACATCGTGGTCTGCGGCCGTGTGGCCGACCCTTCGCTGGTGCTGGGCCCCGCGCTGGCGCACTACGGGTGGGCGCTGGACGACTGGGACCGGCTGGCGCGCGCCACCATGGCCGGGCACTTGCTGGAGTGCGGCGCGCAGGTCACAGGTGGCTACTTTGCTGACCCCGGCTACAAGGATGTGGCGGGCCTGGCGCACCTGGGCTACCCCATTGCCGAGATCGACGCCGACGGCCACTGCACCATCACCAAGCCCCCGGGCACGGGCGGCTGCATCACCGACCGCACGGTGAAGGAACAGCTGCTGTACGAGCTGCACGACCCGGCGGCGTACCTCACGCCCGATGTGGTGGCCGACATCACCACCGCCCGCGTGACCACGGTGGGCGCTGACGCGGTGCGGCTGGAGGGTGTGCAGGGCCACGCGCGGCCCGCCACGCTCAAGGTCAACGTGTGTTTTGAATCCGGCTGGTTTGCCGAGGGCGAAATCTCCTACGCCGGCCCGCGCGCCGAAGCCCGCGCGCGGCTGGCGGGCGAGGTGCTTCGCGAGCGCCTGCAGGGCCTGGGCCCGCTGCGCATCGACCTGATCGGCGTGACCAGCATCTTTGGCGACGACACCAGCCGCTGGCTGGATGCCCCCCACAACGATGGCAATGCCCCCCGCGATGTGCGCCTGCGCGTGGCCCTGCAGCACCGCGACCACGCCAGCGCCCAGCGCCTGCTGCGCGAGGTGACCGCGCTGTACACCTGTGGCCCCGCGGGCGGTGGTGGCGTGCGCACCGCCATGCGCCCACGCCTGGGCACGGTGTCGTGCCTGGTGCCGCGCGAGGCCGTGGCCGTGCGTTTTGAGATGGTGGATTGAGGAGTACACACACCATGACAACCACCATCACCGTTCCGCTTTATCGAGTTGCTCATAGCCGCACCGGCGACAAAGGCAACCGCTCCAACATCAGCGTCATCGCCTGGCACCCCGCGCTGTGGGATGTGCTGGTCGAACAGGTCACGGAGGCCGCCGTGGCACAGCAGTTTGCTCAGCGCCGCCCGCGTCAGGTCACGCGCTACCTGCTGCCCCAGCTGCAGGCCATGAACATCGTGCTGGACGACGTGCTCGACGGCGGCGTGAACGATTCGCTCAACCTCGACAGCCACGGCAAGGCACTCAGCTACCTGCTGCTCGATATGTCCGTCACGGTGCCCGCTCACCTGGCTGCGCACTTTGGCGGCCCCACGGCCTAGACCTTTGATTTCGCTTTTTTTATCCATACCAACACCAGGAGACAACATGACCCCTTCATCCCCCCGCCGCGCTCTGCTCGCCACTGCCGCCGTAATGGCGCTCGGCGCACTGCATGCCCCCGCTGCACTGGCCCAGGCGGCCGGTAGCTACCCCGCCAAGGCCATCACCTTCGTCGTGCCGTTTGCCGCAGGCAGCGCCACCGACCAGCTTGCGCGCGCGCTGGGCCAGTCCATCACCAACGATACCAAGCAGCCCGTGGTCATCGACAACAAGGCGGGCGCCAGCGGCATGATCGCGGCGTCGGCCGTGGCCAAGTCAGCGGCCGATGGCTACAGCGTGCTCATCACCACCAACACCACCCACGCCGCCAACGAGCACCTGTACAAAAAGCTCTCGTACGACCCGGTGAAGGACTTTGCCCCCGTCACCGGCCTGGGCAAGGGAGGCCAGGTGCTGGTGGTCAACGCCAGCGCGCCGTACAAGAACGTGGGCGAGTTGCTGGCCTTTGCCAAGAAGAACCCCGGCAAGCTCAGCTTTGGCAGCGGCAGTTCGTCGAGCCGCATGGCGGGCGAAATGCTCAAGCAGCTGGCGGCCGTGGACATCCTGCACGTGCCCTACAAGAGCAACCCGCTGGCCATCACCGACCTGCTGGGTGGGCAGATCGACCTGATGATCACCGACACCTCCACGGGCGTGCCGCAGGTCAAGGCGGGCAAGCTGCGTGCGCTGGGCTACTCCACGCAAAAGCGCAGCGCGCAATTGCCCGATGTGCCCACGCTGGATGAAGCGGGCGTGAAGGGCTACGACATGGGCTACTGGTTTGCGGCCTACGTGCCCGCCAACACACCCGCGCCCGTGGTGGCGCGCCTCAACGAGCTGCTGACGGCCGCCACCAAGAGCGCCGCAGCCAAGAGCTTTTACGACAACGCAGGCTCCGAAGCCTGGACCACCACGCCCGATGAACTCGCCAAGTTCCAGGCCGCCGAGACCCAGAAGTGGGGCAAGGTGATCAAGGCCGCTGGTATCGAGGCGGAGTGAGCTGCGGGCCCAGCATCAGTGGGGCAACCCCTGTTGAACCGGGCCGTGTTCATCCTTTTGTCTGGGGTGGGGAAGATTTCTAGCCAAAGTGGCCGGATGCGCTAGAGGAACATGCCTGAGTAGCTATCAAAAGCGTAGTGGCTGTGTGTGGCCTGGCCAGCCACCCTCACCATGGCACCCCTGCAAACCGCGCCACCAAAAAATCCAGCAACGCCCGCACCGCAGGCGACAAGTGCCGGCGCGACGGGTACAGCGCATAGATCGTCATCACCGGCAAGTCCCAGCCCGGCAACACGGCCTGCAGCTCGCCAGTGTGCAGGTAGGGGTTGACCAGATACGTCGGCTGCATCGCAATGCCGCCGCCCGCCAGCGCGGCGCGCATCAGCGTGGTGGCCTCGTTGGCGCTGAAATGGCCGCTCACGCCTACACGCTCCACCACGTCGCCGCGCGTCAGCTGCCACACGCTCTTGCCAAAGTTGGCGTAGCTCAGGCACCGGTGCTGCGCCAGGTCGGCAGGTTGCTGCGGCACACCGTGGGCGGCCAGGTAGGCGGGCGATGCCACCAGCGCCGAATCACACCGCGCCAGCGGCCGGCCAATCAGCAGCGGGTCGGGCTCGGCGCTGATGCGGATGGCCAGGTCGATGCGCTTTTCCACCAGGTTCAGCGAGCCTTCGCTCGCGTCCAGGTCGATCTTGAGCTGCGGGTGCTGTGCCAGAAAGTCCGCAATCGCCGCGCCCATCTGCGCAAACGCAAACGACACGCTGCAGGTCAGCCGCAGCTGCCCGCGCAGCGCGCCCTCGGTGGTGGTGGCGGTTTCTTCCTCCAGGTCTTGCGACAGTGCCAGCATCTGCTGGCAGCGGCGCAGCGCGTGTTCGCCCGCGTCGGTCAGCGTCACGCTGCGGGTGGTGCGCTGCAGCAGGCGGGCCTGCAGCCACTGCTCCATCTCGCCCACGTAGCGCGTGACCATGGCACGTGACATATCCAGTTTGTCGGCGGTGGCGCTGAAGCTGCCGCTGGTGGCGACTTCGGCAAACACATGCATGGCGGTCAGGCGGTCCATAACGTGAAAGTTTTGGGGTTATTTGATCGATTGGTGAAACAAATATGCGCGAATTATCGGGTTTATTGGATCGATTGGCGCAAATAAACTTCATTTCGTCATCGAACCAACTGCTCAAAGCACCGGAGAAACCACCATGTTCCGCACCACCCTCATCGCCGCCACTCTTGCCGTTGCCTTCACAGGCGCCCAGGCCGCCCAGCCGCTGCAGGTCAAGGTCTACAACGCCGACGGCAACAGCTTCAACGTCAACTCCACGCTGGTCTATGGCGAGAAAGAAGCCATGGTGATCGACGCAGGCTTCACCCGTGCCGATGCGCTGCGCATTGCCGCCAACGTGCTCGACACCGGCAAAGAGTTGAAGACCATCTACGTGAGCCAGGCCGACCCCGACTATTACTTCGGCGTCGAGACGCTGAAAGAAATCTTCCCCCAAGCCGACGTGGTGACCACGCCCGCTGTGCTGGAGAAGATCAACGCCAAGCTGGCCGGCAAGATCGCCTTCTGGGGCCCCAAGATGGGCGCCAACGCACCGCGCACGCCCGTGCTGCCCAAGGCGATTGCTGGCAACACGCTGAGCGTGGACGGCCAGGCGGTCGAGATCCGTGGCACCACCGGCCTGCTGGCGCACCGCCCGTATGCGTGGATTCCGTCCATCAAGGCCGTGGTGGGCACCATCGGCGTGTTTGGCACCAACACCCATGTGTGGACGGCCGACACGCAAACGGTGGCCGAGCGCAGTGCCTGGGTGGCCCAGCTCGACGAAATGGCCGCCTTGCAGCCCACCGTGGTGGTGCCCGGCCACATGCCCGCCGGTGGCGCGCTGGATGCCGCCAACATCAGCTACACCAAGGGCTACCTGCAAGCGTTTGAGAAGAACGCCGCCGCCACCAAGACCAGCGCCGAACTCATCGACGCGATGAAAAAGGCCTACCCCGCAGCGCCCATGGGCCTGTCGCTGGACATCGGTGCCAAGGTCAACAAGGGCGAGATGAAGTGGTGAGATGACGTGCTGAAAGCTGTCAAAGCAGTTTGTTGAAAGGAACCAGATCGTGACCACGCACCCGCTCCAACAAGTCCTGCAGCACCTGCACGCCGGGCGCTGGAACGCGGCGCACGATCTGGTGCAGCACGACGGCTCCATGCTCGCAGCCTGGGCGCACGGCATCCTGCACCTGCAAGAGGGCGACCTGGAAGACGCCGAAAACTGGTACGACCGCGCCGCCCGCCACTTCCGCAGCCGGGGCACGCTGGCCGAAGAAATCGCAGCGTTTGAAGCCGCGCTGGCCGCACGCCTTACCCAGCTTGCCCAGGCTGCACCCGCAGCGGCACCGGCCACCGCCACACCGCCTGATCCTGAAGATTCTGAAGAGAGACCCTGATCCATGTCCTCCACGCCCACCGTCACCGTGACGTACCTGTTCGACCCCCTGTGCGGCTGGTGCTACGCCGCCGCACCCGTGCTGGCCCGCTTGCAAGCCACGCCCGGCGTGCAGGTGGTGCTGGCACCCACGGGCTTGTTTGCAGGCGCAGGCGCCCGGCCCATGGACGCGCAATTTGCCGCCTACGCATGGGCCAACGACCAGCGCATCGCGCAGCTCACCGGCCAGCCGTTCAGCCCGGCCTATCGCGAGCAGGTGCTGGGCCAGCCGGCTGGGCGTTTTGACTCGGGCCCTGCCACGCTGGCCCTCACCGCCGTGGCGCAGACCGAGCCCGCGCGTGAGCTGGAGGCACTGCACGCCTTCCAACGCGCACGGTATGTGGACGGGCGCGACACCACGGCGCCCACCGTGCTGGCCGATGTGCTGAGCGCCCTGGGCCTGCATGCAGCCGCAGAGTTGGTGCGCGAGCCCACCGATGCCCTGCGCGCCGCCATGCTGCAGCGCGTGGCCGCCGCCCGCGCCGACATGCAAGCCCTGGGAGCACAAGGCGTGCCACAACTGGCAGTCGGCGACGCCGCCACCGGCCGCCGCCGTGTGCTGGGCAGCCAGGCCCTGCACGGCAACTTCGACGCATTGCTGCAGCAGGTGGCCCAGGCCTGAGCGCCGCGGTTGGCACGGCGCGGCCCGGGCTGCACCGTTGCCCGCACTGCAAATTGCAGCCAGGCCTGCGCCATGTCTTCAAGCCCCGTGGTCCGCCACGGGCACCCACACCACGGTGTGGTTCGCGCACTCCACTTCGTCCGGCGGCTGCCACAGGTCGCTGGCCAGCTCAAAGATGTGCGGCGGCACCACCATCGAAAACGTGGCGCCCTGTTCGGCGTTGCGCCGCAACACACGCGCGCGCCGCACCTCGCGCGGGGCGTCCAGCACATACACCACCATGGCATCGGCCCATGGCCCCATGCGGGCGTAAAACGCATCGCGCTGGTGCTGCTGGATCAGGCCCACCTCCAGCACCACATCGCTACCCGCGTGCAGCACGGCCTCGGTCGTCTTCCAGATCTGCTCCAAGCAACGCAGCGTGCGTGGCACATACCAGGCCATGACGTCCGAAGTATCGGGTCGGTCGGCTGAAAACAGCGTGGCCATCCAGTCGTCCAGGTTCAGCGGCACTGCGCGGTGCTGCTGCACCAGCTGGCGGGCAAAGGTGGACTTGCCTGCGCCCACGGGGCCGATGACCAGATGGATGCGCGGGGAGGGGGCAGCTGCGCCTGCAGGGGCCGTGTGTGTGGAAGTGGCGTGCATCAAAAAGGGCTCCAGAAATGCAAAAAGCCCTCTCTGCAAGCAGGGAGAGCCTTCAATGCGATGGACAAAAAGAAAAGCCCTCAACGGTGGTGGAGGGCTTTGCGACTCGCTTCCGATCCGAAGATCAAGAAGCACGTGGCGCAGTGTAGGCGGCTGGTGGAGGTTGGGTCAACCCACGGGCCCGGGATGCCCGAAGAACGCCGAGCCGCGCTCAGGGCGCTTTGGCTGCAGCGATGTGCCGCTGAAAGAACGCCACTACCTGCGCATTGAAATCTTTGTGAAATGCAGCCCGGTCAAACCCCGGCGCATCGCGGCAGATATCGGGTGCCACTTCTGCCAGCGCGGGCGAGCAGGGCGCCAGAAAGGCATAGTGCCTTGCATGGGCGGCCACCTGCCAGTCGGGTGCGCGGGGCAAGCCCGTGCGCAACATTTCCACGCTCTGCGGCGTGACGCCATCCCCTCCCAGCGCTGAGGCCCACAGCTGCACGGGCGTGTTCACCTGCCCCAGCCCCTTGGCGTCGAACACGCTCAGCGGGTCCACGATGACCGCCGCCTTGATGCGCGCATCTGGTACTGGCGTGGCGGGAATCTCATTGCGCCGGATCTCGCCACACAGGGGGCGCATGGACAGCGGCGGGCACAGGTCTGGGCGCAGCGTCCAGTCTGGCTTGGCACCGATGGCCACCAGCCCCGTGTAGCCGCCGCGCGAATAGCCAAAAAAGCCCACCTTGTCCGCATCCAGCTGCGCGCGCTGGGGCCAGGCGCTCAGCATGTAGTCCGTCAGCCGCTTCATGTCCACTGGCCGCGTGGCAAAGGCCGACAGGTGGCCCTGGCGGCTCATGTCCTGAAAGTTGTCGCCCGGGTGGTTGATGGCGGCCACCACAAAGCCCGCATCGGCTAGCGCAGCCGCCGTGTCGTGGTGCCCCAGGGCAGAGCCACCCGCGCCGTGCGACATCACCACCAACGGCAAGCCCTGGCCAGCCAGGGCGCAGTCGCGCGTGCCTTGCAGCACCAGCGGCGCCAGGTCGATGCGGCCCGGCGGCGTGTTGCAGGGCGACCACACGGCGCCGCGCAGCGCGGGCCCGTCCTTGTCTGCTGGCACCTCGATGAAAGTGAAGCCCGCCGCCTGGGCCAGGGTGGCGGCGCCGCTGAGCGCAGCGGCCGACAGCCAACGAATGCCTGGGCGTGAACGAGGGCGGTAACGAAGCAGGGATGAAATGGGCATGGCGATGTGTTGGCGCGGATGGGAATTAGTGGCGCACTGCCCGCCGAGTGTGCCGCAGCTTGCGGGATGCGACTTTGCTGATCTTGCGACCTTGCCGTCAGCGCAGGGCCGAGGCTGGAAAGCCGATGGCTGCGTGCCCCTGCGGCTACTGCGCCACCAGCCGCACCACCATCGGCCGGTGGTCAGAACCCAGGTCGGGCCCCGTGTGTGCATCCACCAGCTGCCACCCCGGCGAGGCCAGCACATGGTCCAGCGGCAGCACCGATAGCCAGCCCCAGGCGTTGGGCCAGGTCGGCACGGCAAGGCCTGCGCGGCGCATCTGCGCTTGCTCGGCGCCCCACAAGCCGCGCGCCCAGGGCGTGGTGTTCAGGTCACCCGCCATTACGCTCAGACCACTGGTCTGTGCCAGATGTTGGGTCTCGTCTTGCAGTGCACGGTCACGTGCCTGGGCAAAGGCGCTGCTGATCGGGGGCATGGGGTGCAGCGCGCTCAGTTGTACGGGCCGGCCGCTCCACGTCATCGTCGCGCGCAGGCGCAGGGTGTCATGGTCGGTGCGGGGCTGCAGCACTTGTGTATCGGCGAGCGGGTGGCGCGACAGAATCGCTAGCCCAAACGGGTCGGGCTGCGGCACGGCCAGGCGGTGCGGGTAGCGCGCGGCAAGGGCGGGGTCATCGGCCAGCGCGCGCTGGGCCAGCTCGGTGAACTCCTGCAAGAACACCACATCGGGTGCATCGGCAGACGCCAGCCACTGCCGCAGCGGTGTGAAGTCGGTGGTGGCCAGGTTCAGGTTGGCGGTGCCCACCCTCAGCACCTGCGCGTGGGTGGTGCCGGGTGCCGTCGCATCCGCTGTGGGCAGGGGGCCGGGCTGCCATATTAAGGAGCCTGCAATCATCGACGCAGGCAGGGGCAGCCACGATGCGCTTTGCCGCAGCACTAGTGCCATCACCACGATGGGCGCTGAGGCCACCGCGCCCACCGTGGCATAGGCCCACTGCCAATGCGCGGCCAGCTCCACCAACCATTGCAGCCAGGGCGCATGGCTGGTGGGCAGCACGCGCGACAGCGGTGCTGTGAGCGCGCCCAGGGCGCACAGCCACACCAGCCATTGCGCTCTGATGCAGAAGAATTGAAAGACGGGGGAGCTGCTTGCTGGCATGGCGGCGGGTTGGGTAAACAGCCGCGCATTGTGCGCGCGCTGCTTAGCGCACCACCCTACTCACCCCCCAAACACCAGCGCCTGGTGCGCCCCCACGCCCGCCAGCACGCCTTCGGCCGAGGCCAGCGTGGCGTTGTGCCGCATCAGCGTCACGTCGCCCGCGGCATACACGCCGGGCACGGTGGTCATCTTGTTGGCATCGGTGCGGATGTACGGGCCCATGGGCCCATCGTCAAACGCGCAGCCCAGTTGCTCGGCCAGTGGGCTGGCGGGGCGGGTGGTGGTGGCCACATACAGCGCGTCCAGCGACACCACACGCGCATCGCCGCTGCCGGTGGTCAGCAGGCGTACACCCTGCAGCGCCTGGCCCGGGCCTTCCAGTGCGGCAATGGGGGCGGGCTCGATGGTGATGCCCAGCGCCAACAGCCGCTCGCGTTCGGCGCTCTCCAGCGTGGTGTCGCCGTTCAAAAAGAGCGTGGTCGGGCCCCAGTCGGCAATCAGCTGCGCGTGCATGGCCGAGCCTGCCGAGTGGTACAGCACGCCCAGCCGCTGGCCTGCAAATTCATAGCCGTGGCAATACGGGCAGTGCAACACCGATGCGCCCCAGCGCTCACGCAGGCCTGCAATCTCGGGCAAGCCATCCTGCACGCCAAAGGCCAGCACCAGCTTGTGCGTCTCCATGTGCGTGCCATCGTCCAGCACCACTTCAAACCCGTTCTCTGGTGACCCGGCGCGTTGCTGCGCCATGGCAGACACCACCGTGCCCTGCACAAAAACCACCGTGGGGTAGGCCGCCAGCTTGCGCCGCGCCTGCTCGATCATCGCCAGCGGCGGCTCGCCGTCTTGCCCGAAGAAGCCGTGCGACGCTGCCGCAAACCGGTTGCGCGGCTGACCTGCGTCCACCACGCACACCCGCCGCCGGGCACGTGCCAGCTGCATTGCGGCCGACAGGCCGGCAAAGCTGCCGCCTATCACGATCACCTCATACGCCTCGGTTGTTGCCACTGCTGCCGTCGCCATGCTCAATCTCCTTGTGACCGTGGCACCCGGCCACCATGCGTTCATGAAACTCGGCCGACAGCTGCGCCAGCGTCACCTCGCCCAGCCGCGCCAGCAGCGCCTCTTCGGCCGCCTGGTAGGCGTCGGTCAGCGCGCGGTTCACCGCTTGCTCCACGATGCAGCCGGGGCTCTCCACGCGGTTGCCCACCGCCAGCAGCGTGGGCGCGCCCAGCGCCTCGTAGATGTCGCGCAGCGTGATGTCGGTGAGCGGGCACGACAGCACCCACCCGCCGCCATGCCCCTTGGCCGAGGTGACAAAGCCCGCATACCGCAGCCCCGCCATCAGGCGGCGCACCACCACCGGGTTGGTCCGCATGGCCTGCGCCATCGCCTCAGACGTGGCGGGCCCCTCCATCTCTGCCATGTGCAGCAGCGCGTGGAGAACGTTGGAAAGTCGGCTGTCTCGTTTCATGCAACATTAAAAGTTGCGTGATGCTAGCATGCGAGCACAAGCGACGTGAATAGAAGAACGGTTTACTACTGAATTGATAGCTGCTTGTGATGGATTCACTAGGACAAGTGGCCGATTTGGCTCTATTTTTCAACATGGACTGCACCTTGACCGCCACCCCGCCCGTTCGGGTTGAGCCTGTCGAAACCCTGCGCTGACCTGGCAACTCCGTTGGACAAACTCATCGCACAGCGCAGTACCCGCCGTGCGCACTACACACCATGACCCAACCCACCACGTCCCCCTTCACCGACCCCGCCGCCGTCGCCCGCTACGCCGAAGGCCCCCGCCGCAACGTGCCCGGCTACGACAGCCTGCTGCGCATGTCCCGCATCCTCCTGGCCGAGCGCGTGCGCGCCGATGGCCGCGTGCTGGTGGTGGGCGCGGGCGGCGGGCTGGAACTGGAAGACATGGCGCTGGCGCACCCCGGCTGGCGGTTTGACGGTGTGGACCCGAGCCAGCCCATGCTGGACCTGGCGGCGCAGCGGCTGCAAAGCGGGGGCGTGCCCGGCGACCGCGTGGCGCTGCACCACGGCTATGTGCAGAGCGCACCAGCCGGGCCGTTCGATGGCACCACATGCCTGCTGACTTTGCACTTTGTGCCGCGTGAGGAGCGCGTGCCCATGCTGGTGGAGATCCGGCGGCGGCTCAAGCCCGGGGCGCCGTTGGTGGTGGCGCATCTGAGCGTGGCGGATGGTTCAGGCCCCGGTGGCGAGGGCGGGGCCGGGGAGCGTGATCTGTGGTTGTCGCGCTATGCCGCGTTTCAGGTCGCGTCCGGCGTGCCGCCGGAGCATGCGGCCAGGGCGCGGGACAAGGTGGCCGTGGAGCTGGCGGTGCTGACGCCGGAGGAGGACGAGGCGTTTCTGCGCGAAGCGGGGTTTAGCGATGTGCGGATGTTCTATATGGGGTTTGCGTTTAGGGGGTGGGTGGCAACGGTGTTGTAGCGACTGCTGAACGGAACGGGATCGTGACCCAGTCGCTGGAGCGTGCGGCCCTGGCGGACTGAATTACTGAAGGCGAAGGCAATTGGTCCCTGCCCACCCAGTTCTTGTCCAACGATGCCGGTTGGGTGGAACTGATGCGCTTGTCACCCGGCACGCGGCTGGGCCTGCACCGGCACAAGTGCGAAGCGCACTATGCCGAAGGCCCGCGCTGTATCTCAAACTGGCTGCGAAAGCTGTTGACGGCGCTCATACGACGGTGGACAACAGCCGACCGTTCGCGCAGAGTGTTTTGCTTGGAACCAGTGTCCCAGCATACTTTTTCACTGCACACTTGGGTGCGATGCTGTCCACTCATGTGGGGCGCTGTAGTTGCACTAGCGAAATGGGCGCGGTTCTGTTCCGCCTCGCCGCTCTAATGGCGGAGTTCTTTGGAATTAACGGGCAATTAAATGGAAAACACTGATAACACTGGCCGCATGACAGATTCAATGCATGAGGCCTCTCAGCCGTCAATCGTAGAGCTGTTTTCGATCGACGGGCTATTCGGATATCGATCAGTCACCTTGAGTTCGAAGTACGCGGCGACGGTGCTAATTGCGCGAAATGGGTCGGGAAAAACGACATTGATTGCTGCACTTGACGCGTTTCTACGTGGTCAATTTATACGATTTTCTGCTTTGCAGTTTGATTATATAACTTGTAAATTGCGAAATGTCGCACGACCACTTGTGATTAGTAAGATGCAAGTTGATGGATTAATCGAAGTTGCCTCTCATAGCGAGATTTCGTTACGGGCGAAAACGTGGGAGGTAGAGCCGTTGGCTCTTCTGGAGTTAGTGGAAGGAATTTCGGTTAATAGTAAAATGTCCGAGCTAATGGATGTGCCAACTTTCTATGCTATATATGTAAAGCTAGGATACGATGGAAGAGCTGCAAAAGCACAATGTGAAAAAATAGCCGAGTTCGTCAGGAATGCTCTTCCCGAGTTAAGTGAGGTTCGTGAGGCGATACGCGCGGCGCTGGATGGGGCCGAAATTGTGTATCTTCCCACATATCGGCGTATTGAACTTTCAATACCTAGCTCTGATGCACGTACGGGTCGTAGAAAGAGTATTCTTTCTAGACTCGGGGTAGCTCGAAGTGGTTTGTACACTGCTGATATTCAGTTTGGGCTAGGTGATATTTCCGATAGATTAAAGGCTATATATTCTGAGATGCTCTACTTGGCGAACCAGGGTTACGGGAAAGTCAGTGCAAACGTAATTAATGATTTGATCACGGGCGCTTATAAAGCATCTGGGGAGCCAAAAACGCCGCCATCCAAAGAGTCGTTGGAGATATTTTTTGCGCGCATAAAAGACGCGGAGCGTGAATATAAGAGAATTCCGTATACAAACTTCATGTCAACGCCTGATCTTGATCGCGTATACAAAGATGATGTGTCTGATGAGGCGAGGCCGTTTCTTACATATTTCTTGGATCAGCTTAACTCTGTTATTCAAGAGACTAGCGACAAAGAAGAGTTGGTTGCGTCATTCATAAATAGTTGTAATAAATATTTATCTGGCGACGATGAATCCACGGATTTGTATCTTGATGAGTCTCAGTACTATGATCGAAAACAATTAACATTCAATCGAAGCAATTTGCGTGTTACGGTGAATAGCTCGGTTACTGGGCAAGAGGTTCCGATGGAATCCCTTTCTTCCGGTGAAAAGCAAATGATATCTCTGTTTGCACGTCTATATTTGTATCCGGGGCCCAAGATCGTACTTATAGATGAACCTGAGCTATCTCTATCGCTAGACTGGCAGCGGCAAATTCTTCCGGATGTTTTGACAGCACCGATGTGCAAACAGGTGATTGCAATTACGCATTCTCCATTTATCTTTGATAATGAATTGGAGCCTTTTGCAGGCTCTCTAGCTCTCCGCGTCAACAGAAATGTGGCTCAAGTGAATTTTCAGGAAAGCATTTTTGATGATGACATGGAGGTGGGCCCCGATGAGTGATGCAACTGGGGCATCACATGAAGATGCTTACCTTAACAAATTAAAGAAAGCGCGTTCGTCTAGAACAGTTGTTAAAACCGAGTTTGCAGCGAAAATTTCATGTATCCCAGATGGGATTTTTATATTCGCGTTTGAGGGGGTTGCTGATAAGCTTGCATATTACTACTGGCTCAAATCGGTTGGTTTCCTGATGGCGTACGAGTCCTACACATGCGATGGCAAAATCGGTGTTCTGAAGTTGTATGATAGTTTAGCCAACGATCGGACTGGGTTGGGGGAGAGAGTTTGGTACTTTATCGATAAAGATTTCGATGGGTTGGCTGGAAGGGTGAATAATGGCAGAATATTTATGACGGATAAATATTCTATTGAAAACTATGTTGTTGATTCTCAGTTGCTGAATGACATGCTTTGCGTGGATTTTCATTGTCACGGATTGACTGCTGTCAGGCTGGGCGTCCTGGAGATATTTTTTGGTGTTTATGGGAAATTTCTCCAAATTACTAAAGAGTTGAATTTCAGGATGTATCTGGGAAAGAAGCTTGGGCAAATACGTGGCGATGAATTGCCCAAAGGAATTAACCAACTGGCGCTTGTCGATTTGTGTGAAGTCAGGCCTTTGCCGGATTCGGGCTGCTTGTCTGGTCTTGTCACACTCGCCGAGGAACCAAATTCCACTGATTTGGAAAAATTTCGAGAGCAGTTTGACCTGCTTGTACCGGAAAACGACTACCGGGGAAAATTTGCGCTATTGTTTTTTCTAAAGTGGCTATCACTCCTCCGAGAGGATAGATTGTCTCAAAATCCGAAAATTTTTATAGACATCCCTGCACCTAGCTTTGCTGTGAAAGGCGGATTCTCATTTGAGGGTTTGATCGCCAAAGCAAATCCTCCTGCGGGACTAAAGGATTTTTCGGCATCAGTAAGCTAGCTAATACGAAGCCTGCGCCATTTGACGGGTAAATACATTGGACTGACATTGGTCAAAGTTCAGTCTTGCCCGGCCAAAGTAGACCGCATAGCATCCCTGTCAAGCACCCACCCCCATGAGGTGCTGCACAAAAACATGACAGGAGACAAGCCTTGCCATCCACCCGCTGGAGTCACTGCGGCACTGAAGACCTGAGCGTCTTGCAGACCATCTTCTGGTCCGCCGGCGCGTCGCGCAATGCACTGGCGCAGCGCCTGGCCTATTCCAAGAGCAAGGCCAACGCCATGGTGGCGGCGTTGCTGGACGAAGGCCTGCTCGACGAGGTGGGCCTGCAGGAATCTTCTGGCGGCCGGCGGGCCGAAACCCTGCGTTTGAGCGAAACCCTGGGTGTGGTGATTGGTGCCGACCTGGGCGCCACCAGCATGCAAGTGGCGGTGATGCGGCCCGACATGACGGTGCTGGCGCGGCACCGCGAGCCCATGGATGTGCGCCAGGGGCCGGGCGTGATCCTGGCGCGGGTGCGGGGGCTGATGCGGGAGCTGCTGGCGCGCTGCGGGCTGGCGGCCCATCAGGTGATTGCCATTGGCATGGGCGTGCCGGGGCCGGTGGATTTTGAAAGCGGGCAGCTCGTCAACCCGCCGCTGATGCCCGACTGGGACGGCTTTTCCATCCGCGACTACCTGCGCGAGGCGTTTGCCGCGCCGGTGTTTGTGGACAACGACGTGAACCTGATGGCGCTGGGCGAGATGTACCGGCTGCAGCGCAATCTGCCCAACTTCCTGGTGATCAAGGTGGGCACGGGCATTGGCTGCGGCATCGTGTGCCACGGGCAGGTGTACCGGGGCGCCAATGGCTCGGCGGGCGATGTGGGCCACATCTGTGTGGACCAGCACGGCCCGCGCTGCCATTGCGGCAACCAGGGCTGTGTGGAGGCCATGGCCGCAGCGCCCGCCATGGCGCGCATGGCCATTGAGGCCGCGCAGCGCGGCGAAAGCGCGCTGCTGGCCGAGCGGCTGCAAAGCACGGGCACGCTGACCATTGAAGACGTGGCCCAGGCCAGCCGCACGGGCGATGTGGCGGCCAACGCCATCATCCAGCGCGCGGGCAGCCTGGTGGGGCAGATGCTGTCGTCCATCGTCAACTTCTTCAACCCGTCGCATGTGTTCATTGCGGGGCGGGTAACGGACATGGGGCCGCTGTTCCTCGCGTCGGTGCGGCAAAGCGTGTACCACCGGTCGCTGGCGTTGTCTACGCGGCACCTGGAGATTCAATACGCGCCGCTGGCCGACGATGCCGGTGTGGTGGGCGCGGGTGTGCTGGCGATGCAGGAGAGCCTGTCGCGCGCGGGCTCGATCTCGGGGTCGGCTGCGGGCGTTGGTGTGGGGGCTGTGCGATGAGCGTGGCCGTCGAGTTCCGCAACGTCACCAAAGAGTTTGGCCCCGTGCGCGTGCTGCACGGCGTGGGCTTTGCGCTGCAGCCGGGCCGGGTGTACGGCCTGCTGGGCGAGAACGGCGCGGGCAAGTCCACGCTGATGAAGATTCTGGCGGGGTACGAGAGCCCCACCACCGGCGAGGTGGTGGTGGACGGCGCGGTGCGCGCCCCGGGTGGCGGCTCGCGCGCGGCCGAGGCGCAGGGCATTGTGCTCATCCACCAGGAGTTCAACCTGGCGGACGACCTGACGATTGCGCAGAACATCTTTTTGGGCCATGAGATCAAGAGGGGCCCCTTCCTCGACGACAAGGCGATGCGCGAGAAGACGCGCGCTGCTTTGGCACAGGTGGGTTTGCCGCTGGACCCCGACACGCGGGTGCGCAAGCTCATCGTGGCCGAAAAGCAGCTGGTGGAGATTGCCCGCGCGCTGGCCCGCAATGCGCGCCTGCTCATCATGGACGAGCCCACCGCTACGCTGACCCCGGGCGAGACGGAGCGCCTGTTTGCGCTGATGGCCGGGCTCAAGGCCGCGGGCGTGACCATCATCTACATATCGCACAAGCTCGACGAGGTGGAGCGCACCACCGACGAGGTGGTGGTGATGCGCGACGGCCTGCTGGTGGCGCGCGAGCCCACGGCCAGCGTGACGCGGCGGCAGATGGCCAACCTGATGGTGGGCCGCGAGCTGGCGGATTTGTTCCCGCCCAAGCTGCCTGCGCCTGCAGGTGGAGAGCCCGCCATTAAGGTGCGCGGCCTCACGGTGCCGGGCTGGGCCGAGGACGTGAGTTTTGACGTGCGGCGCGGCGAGATTCTGGGCTTTGCCGGGCTGGTGGGCGCTGGCCGCACGGAGTTGTTCGAAGGCCTGCTGGGCCTGCGCCCGCGCTCGGCCGGCACGGTGGAGCTGGCGGGCAAGCCGGTGAATTTGAAAAGCCCGCGCGATGCGGCGCGCCACGGCCTCACGTATTTGAGCGAAGACCGCAAGGGTAAGGGCCTGCATGTGCACTTTGGCCTGCGGCCCAACTTGACGCTGATGGCGCTGGAGCGCTATGCCAAGCCCTGGCTCGACCCGGCGGCCGAGCAGGCTGCGCTGCGCGATGCGGTGCAGGAGTTCGGCATCCGCACCGGGTCGCTGGAGGTGCGCGCGTCGTCGCTGTCGGGCGGCAACCAGCAAAAGCTGGCGCTGGCCAAGGTGCTGCACCCCGGCCCCAGCGTGGTGGTGCTGGACGAGCCCACGCGCGGCGTGGACGTGGGCGCCAAGCGCGAGATTTATCACCTAGTGCAGCGCCTGGCGGAGCAGGGGCTTGCTGTTGTGGTGATCTCGTCTGAACTGATGGAGCTGATCGGCCTGTGCCACCGCGTGGCGGTGATGCGCGCCGGGCGGCTGCAGACCACGCTGCAAGAGCCAAATTTGACCGAAGAGGAGTTGATTGCACATGCCACAGGTACCCGCTGAAAACGCCACCACTGCAGCGGGTCGCCACGGCGGCGCCACGGCCTGGTGGGGCAAGCTGCACGGGCTGGGCCCGGTCATCGGGCTGGTGCTGTTGTGCATTGCGGGCACGCTGCTCAACAGCAACTTCGCCACCTACGACAACGTGATGAACGTGCTCACGCGCACGGCCTTCATCGGCATCATCGCGGTGGGCATGTGCTTTGTGATCATCTCAGGCGGCATCGACCTGTCGGTGGGGTCGATGGCGGCGCTGATCGCGGGCTCGGTCATCCTGTTCATGAACGCGATGGCACCCGTGCTGGGCTCGCCCATGGCGGCCGTGGTGGTGGGCATGCTGCTGGCGGTGGTGCTGGGCGCGGTGTTCGGGCTGGTGCACGGCCTCTTGATCACCAAGGGCCGCATCGAGCCTTTCATCGTGACGCTGGGCACGCTGGGCATCTTCCGCGCGTACCTCACGTATTTTTCGAACGGCGGCGCCATCACGCTGGAGAACGACCTGTCGGACATCTACAGCCCGGTGTACTACGCCAACTTGCTGGGCGTGCCGATTCCGGTGTGGGTCTTTCTGCTGGTCGCCATCGTGGGCGGCGTCATCCTGAACCGCACGGCCTACGGCCGCTATGTGCAGGCCATCGGCTCCAACGAGCAGGTGGCGCAGTACGCGGCGGTGGACGTGCACAAGATCAAGATCCTCACGTACATGCTGCTCGGGGTGTGCGTGGGCATTGCCACGCTGCTCTACGTGCCGCGCCTGGGCTCCGCATCGCCCACCACGGGCCTGCTGTGGGAGCTGGAGGCGATTGCCGCCGTCATCGTGGGCGGCACGGTATTGAAGGGCGGGGCGGGCAGCATCACCGGCACGGTGGTGGGTGCGATCCTGCTCTCTGTCATCAGCAACATCCTCAACCTCACCAGCATCATCAGCGTGTATTTGAACGCGGCGGTGCAGGGCTTCGTGATCATTGCCGTGGCGTTCATGCAGCGCGGAAAGCGGTGATGGAGTGGCCGGAACAACTCTCCTGGCGTTGTTGCTGTCTGCGCTTGTATATCGCCGTGTCAGTCGCACTGTCTGCGACACAGCGCCTAGCCAGGACCGCTTCGCTGAGTTTCCAGCCACTCTTTGCGCGCATTTGTTTTTCGAGGTGTTCCCCAGCCGGCCAGCTTCCATGGCCATTTTTCAGCAAAGCAACAGCAACAGGAGACAACGCATGAATAGCAAGACAACTTCTTCTTTCACTCGCCGCCTGGCCTTGTCGGCCGTGGGCGCCGCCGCCTTCGCATTGGCCGCCCCCGCCATGGCGCAGGCCAACAAGACGGTGGTGGGCGTGGCCATCCCCTCAGCCACGCACGGCTTCACCGGCGGCATCGTGTACTGGGCCAACCAGGCCAAGAAGGACCTGGAGAAGGCCCACCCCGGCCTGCAGGTCATCGTGAAGACGGCAGGCGGCGCGCCCGAGCAGGCCAACCAGCTGCAAGACCTGGTGACGGTGAACAAGATCAACGCATTGGTCATCTTCCCGTTCGAATCCGCCGCGCTGACCAAGCCCGTGGCCCAGGTCAAGGCCAAGGGCGTGTACGTGACGGTGGTGGACCGGGGCCTGACCGACACCAGCGCGCAGGATGCGTACGTGGCGGGTGACAACACCGCGTTTGGCAAGATTCCGGCCGAGTACATCGCCAAGGCACTGGGTGGCAAGGGCAACGTGGTGGCCCTGCGCGGCATTGCGACCACGCTGGACAACGAGCGCATGGACGCGTTCAACAGCGTGCTGAAGAACCACCCCGGCATCAAGCTGCTGGACGCCAAGTACGCCAACTGGAACCGCGACGATGCCTTCAAGGTGATGCAGGACTACCTGACCCGCTTCCCGCAGATCGACGCGGTGTGGGCCGCCGACGACGACATGGCCGTGGGCGTGCTCAAGGCCATCGAGCAGGCCAAGCGCAAGGACATCAAGCTGGTGTTTGGCGGCGCGGGTGCCAAGGGCATGATCAAGACGCTGATGGATGGCAGCAACCCGCTCATCCAGGCCAATGTGTCGTACAGCCCCAAGTTCATTTATGACTCGATCAAGCTCACGGCCGAGGCGCGGATCAAGGGCGAGAAGCTGCCCGCCAACACCATCATTCCGTCGGTGCTGATCACCAAGGAAACGGCGAAGGACTTCTACTTCCCCGACTCGCCGTTCTGATGGTATTTTGAATCAAATAGGCCTGTAGCGCCTATTCATCAAGCGCAAGCAGCTATAAAAAGAGTAGCTGTTTGCCGCTTCGCATCTGCAACCCAACGCCCCTTGGAGCCACCATGCCAAGACCCGTCACCCTCTTCACCGGCCAGTGGGCCGACCTGCCTTTGGCTAAACTCGCGCCCTTGGCCAAAAGCATGGGCTACGACGGCCTGGAGCTGGCCTGCTGGGGCGACCATTTCAACGTGCAGGAGGTGCTGTCGTCGCCCCAGTACGTCAAAGACAAACACGCACTGCTGGCCCAGCACGGCCTGCAGTGTTTTGCCATCGGCAACCATCTGGTGGGCCAGGCCGTGTGCGATTTGATCGATGAGCGCCACCAGTCCATCCTGCCGCCCCACGTGTGGGGTGATGGCGAGCCCGAGGGCGTGCGCCAGCGCGCAGCGGCCGAGCTAGCCGACACTGCGCGCGCGGCCGCGAAGTTTGGCGTGAAGACGGTGACAGGCTTCACGGGCTCGTCGGTGTGGCACTCGATCTATGCCTTCCCGCCCACCACGCAGGCGTATTGGGACAAAGGCTTTGCCGATTTTGCGAAGCGCTTCGGCCCCATCCTCGATGTGTTCGAGCAGCACGACATCAATTTCGCGCTGGAAGTGCACCCCACCGAGATCGCGTTCGACATCGCCTCGGCCGAGCGCGCGATTGCGGCGGTGGGCGGCAACAAGCGCTTCGGCTTCAACTACGACCCGAGCCACCTGGCCTATCAGGGCGTGGACTACATCAAGTTCATCCGCCAGTTCGCCGACCGCATCTACAACGCCCACATGAAGGACGTGTGGTGGGGCAAGGGCGATGGTACGGTGGGCGTATTTGGCGGGCACACCAGCTTTGGCGACGCGCGGCGGAACTGGGACTTTCGCAGCGTGGGGCGCGGGATGATCGACTTCGAATCCATCATCGTTGCGCTGAACGACATCGGCTACCAGGGCCCGCTCTCGGTGGAGTGGGAGGACAGCCGCATGGACCGTGTGCACGGCGCCACGGAGAGTGCGGCGTTCTGCAAGCGGCTGGATTTCAAGCCCGCCGCCGGTGCGTTCGACGCTGTGTTTGCACGCGACAAGCAGGCCTAGCCGCTGCCCGTTTCTAAAACCCATAACAACAACACACCGCGAGCAAAGGCGTTTAGTATGTCCAGACCTCAAAAGCTCCGCTACGCCATGGTGGGCGGCGGCCACGGCGCGTTCATCGGCGCGGTGCACCGCAAGGCCATGGCGCTTGACGGCCAGTTCGAACTGGTGGCGGGCGCGCTCTCATCCTCGCCCGAGCGCGCCCGTGCATCCGGCGCGGAACTGGACCTGGCCGACGACCGCAACCACGGCACTTGGCAAGACCTGCTGGCCGACGAGCTGCGCCGCCCCGCGCATGAGCGCATCGACCTGGTGAGCATCGTCACCCCCAACCATGTGCACCACCCGGTGGCGCTGGCGTTTGTGCAGGCGGGCTTTCATGTGGTGTGCGACAAGCCGCTGGTGCACACCAGTGCGCAGGCCGACGAACTGGTGGCGGCCGTGAAGAAGGCGGGCACTGTGTTTGGTGTGACCTACAACTACACCGGCTACCCCATGGTGCGCGAGGCACGGCACCTGGTGCAAAGCGGTGCGCTGGGCCAGATCCGCAAGATCACCGTCGAATACAACCAGGGCTGGCTGGCCACGGCGGTGGAAGAGGGCGGCGCCAACAAGCAGGCCGACTGGCGGCTGGACCCGGCGCGCAGCGGCAGCGCGGGCACGCTGGGCGACATCGGGTCGCACGCCGAAAACCTGGCCGCCACCGTCACCGGCCAGCACCCCGCCTCGGTGTGTGCCGACCTCACCACCTTTGGCGCCGGGCGCAGGCTGGACGACGACGCCCAGCTGCTGCTGCGCTACGACAGCGGTGCCCGCGGCTTCATCGTGGCATCGCAAGTGGCTGCGGGGCTGGAGAACGACCTGCGCCTGCAGGTGTCCGGCACGCTGGGCACCATCACCTGGCGGCAGGAAGACCCCAACCTGCTCATCCACTCCCCCGTGGACGGCCCGCGCCGCATCCTCACGCGCGGCTCGCCGTGGCTCAGCCCGGCCGCGCTGCATGCCGGGCGCATTCCAGCGGGCCACCCCGAGGCCTTCATCGAAGCCTTTGCCAACGTCTACCTGGGCGTGGCCGCCGACATCCGCGCACGGCAGGCAGGCACGGCGCCCGCCCCCCTGCACGCCGACTACCCGCGCGTGGAAGACGGCGCACGGGGCGTGCACTTTATCGAGCGGGTGGTGGCCTCTGCGGCCAGTGAGCAGAAGTGGACGGCGGTGGGGTGATCCGGCCCCACGCGAACAGTGCTCAGGGGTAGCCATCGGCCAGCTGAAACCGCTGGTCAAAATTCATCTTGCCCAGCAGGCGCAGCGCCGCGTTGCGGGTGGTGTTGTCCACCTTGCTGATGTCCAGGCTGTAGCGCTTGGCGGTGGAGACCACGTCCACGCATTTATGGCCCCACTGCACGGCCACGAGCAGGGCGGGGCGCTGGCCGGCCTCGGCGCTGCCGACGCACACGCCGCGCTGCTCGGGGCGGAGCATGAACTCCAGATGCGGGGTGCGCACCAGGGTCAGGCGGCTGGCACCCTGAGGCCCGAGCGCAAACGATACGACCCAGTCGTCTTCGTCTTCGACCGTGAGAAACGGGACCGGCTGTGGTGTGGCCATGGATTTGGAAGAAGGAAGGCTGGCGGGCGTTGCGCAGGCGCTGCAGGCCAGCCGATGGTGGGCGGCGGTCAGTATGCCGGGATGGGTCTGTGCGCGGGGCGGTAGGAACCCGCAGTTGGGTGCAACCAACGCAGGCATCTGGTGTCAGTTTCCAGAAAGCTGGGTTTGGTGATGGCCATGGTGCTGCCGCTGGGCGCTTTTTGATACTCTGTGGCCAAAATTTTTGTCAAATTGGGCGCAAGCGCTAGTGCAATATGTCTTGTTTGCTTCATATTTGATAGCGGTTGGCAAGCGGGCCATCGCGTGTTCAGCCAGCCAGCCGCACCGCCAGCTGGCCCACGGTGCGCAGCGCTGGCTCCAGCCGCCCCTGCGCCGGATGCCCGTAGTTGATGCGCACGCAGTGCGCAAACCGCTGGTCGGCCGAGAAGATCTGCCCGGGCGCCAGGCTGATGCCCTGTTGCAGTGCCAGGCGGTGCAGCTCCAGCGCGTTCACCTGGGGCGGCAACTCCACCCACAGAAAGTACCCGCCCTCGGGCCGCGACACGCGCGTGCCGGGCGGGAAGTGCTGGGCCACGGCCGCCAGCGCAATCGCCTGTTGTTGTTCCAGGCTGCGGCGCAGGGCTCGCAGGTGCCGGTCATACCCGCCCTGGGCCAGGTATTCGGACAGCGCCTGCTGCGACGGCGTGGCGGCCGAGAGCGTGGTCATGAGCTTGAGCCGCTGCACCGCCGTTGCATTGCGGCCCGCTGCCACCCAGCCCACGCGGTAGCCGGGCGCCAGGCTTTTGCTGAAAGAGCTGCAGTGCATCACCAGCCCCTCGGTATCAAACGCCTTGGCCGGCGGCGGGCGCTGGGGGCCAAAGTGCAGCTCGCCATACACATCGTCTTCGATCAGTGGCACGCCGTGTCGTGCGAGCAGGGCGACCAGTTCGCGCTTTTTGCTCTCGGGCATCAGGCTGCCCAGCGGGTTCTGAAAGCTGGGCATCAGCCAGCAGGCCTTGATGGGCTGGTGGGGGGGCTGGCGCTGCAGCGCCTCGGCCAGTGCGGCCAGATCGATGCCATCGCGCGGGTGGGTGGCGATTTCCAGCGCCTGCAGGTTCAGCCGCTCCAGTGCCTGCAGCGCGGCGTAGAAGGTGGGCGATTCGACCACCACCACGTCGCCGGGCTGGGTGACGGCCTCCAGGCAGAGGTTGAGGCCTTCCATGGCGCCGTTGGTGATGATGATTTCTTCCACATCCACCGCCGTGCCGTGCACGCCGTAGCGCAGCGCGATCTGCTGGCGCAGGCGTTCGTCGCCGGGCGGCAGGCTTTGCACGATGTTCCAGGGGTCAAGCTTGCGCATGCCGCTGGCAAGGCACCGCGCCAGGCGCTCCAGCGGAAACAGCTCCAGCCCAGGGAAGGCTGAGCCCAGCGGCACCAGGTCGCGGTCGCGCGCCAGGCCGAGCACCTCGAACACCAGGTCGCTGATGGCCACCTCTTTGGAGGTGGCGGCGGGTTGGGAGGGTTGGGGCTCGGCCGGGCGGGCCTCTGCCGTGCCGGGGAGCCGGGCGCTGACGTAGTAGCCCGAGCGCGGGCGCGCGTGGATCAGGCCCTGCGCTTCCAGCAGGTAGTACGCCTCGAACACGGTGGACGGGCTGATGCCCCGCGTGCGGCTGGCCTCGCGCACCGAGGGCACGCGGTCGCCGGGGCGCAGCGCGCCGCTGTGGATGAGCTGGGCGATGGCGTCGGCGTGGCGTTCGTAGCGCTTCATGGGCGGGGCGGGGTTGATGCAGGGCAAACTGATCTGTATTTTTAACTCGAAACTGAATCTGTACTGTTTTTATGGTCGGGCGTAGAGTGGCGGACTGTGTGGGCGCACGCCCAACGACTGTTTCCCCAGAGATGAAAAGCCATGATCGATTGCCTGCGCAGCCTGCTGCGCCCCGTTGTCTGCCTGCCTGCAGCCGCCGCCCTGCTGGCGCTGGCCTTGAGCGCTGACGCTGCGGCCCAGACGGTGCCCCCCAGCTCCGCCCCTGCAAACCCCGTGGCCACCGCATCCACTGCGGCCACGGTGCCCGCGTCGTCCATGGCGTCGCGCGTGCTGGCCTGCACCGCCTGCCATGGCAAGGAGGGTCGCGCCACGCCCGACGGCTACTTTCCGCGCATTGCGGGCAAGCCGGCTGGGTACTTGGCCAACCAACTGCTCAACTTTCGCGACGGGCGGCGCAGCTACCCGCAGATGGGGTACCTGATCGAGCACCTGACGGATGACTACCTGCGCGAGATGGCCGATTACTTTGCCGCGCAGGACTTGCCGTACCCGCCGCCGCTTGCGCCGCAAGTGCCACCCGCCGTGCTGGAGCGCGGGCGCGTGCTGGTGCAGCGGGGCGACGTCGCGCGCAACATCCCGGCCTGCGTGGCCTGCCACGGCCCGGCCATGACGGGGGTGGTGCCGTCCATCCCCGGCCTGCTGGGCCTGCCGCGTGACTACCTCAACAGCCAGCTGGGTGCCTGGAAGACCGGCCAGCGCCGCGCGCATCTGCCCGATTGCATGGCTGACATTGCGCGCCAGCTCACGCCTGACGATGTGAGCGCTGTCTCGGCCTGGCTGGCCGCGCAGCCGGTGGCGGCGGGGGGCAAGCCGGCCCGCACGCTGCCTGCCGCGATGCCTGCCCGCTGCGGCGGTGTGGCAGAAGTGCCCGTGGCCTCTGCGGCTGCGCGCTGAGAAGGGATGCACCGATGAAACGCATCCTTTGGACCCTGTCTTCCGTGCTGGCGGCGCTGGGCATTGTTGCTGCTGCGCTGATCTCCCTGAACCTGCGCGGCGAAGAGCCTCTGCCCGGCACTGAAGCCCTGCAATCCACCCCAGCACTGGTGCAGCGCGGCGAGTACCTGGCCCGCGTCGGCAACTGCATGGCCTGCCACACGACCCCAGGCGGCGCGCCGTTTGCGGGCGGTCGCGGCATCGAGACGCCGTTTGGCGTGGTGCACAGCTCCAACCTCACGCCCGACAGGGCGCTAGGCATTGGCAGCTGGACCTCGGCCGAGTTCTGGCGCGCCATGCACCATGGCCGCAGCAAGGACGGGCGGCTGTTGTACCCGGCGTTTCCGTACCCCAACTACACGCAGGTGACGCGCGAGGATTCGGACGCCATCTTTGCCTATCTGCAAAGCCTGCCCGCTGCGGCAGATGCCAACCGCGCCCATGCGCTGCGTTTTCCGTACAACACGCAGGCGGCATTGGCGGTATGGCGTGCGCTGTTCTTTGCACCCGGAGCGCCCGCCGCCGAACCCACGCAGACGGCCGAATACAACCGGGGCGCCTATCTGGTCAACGGCCTGGGCCACTGCACCGCCTGCCACACGCCGCGCAATGCACTGGGTGCCACATCGGACGCCAAGGCCTTCACTGGCGGCCTGATCCCCGTGCAGAACTGGTATGCCCCCGCTCTCAATGCGGCGCACGAGGCGGGCGTGAAGGAGTGGCGCACCGATGATGTGGTGGCCTTGCTGAAAACTGGCGTGGCCCCGCAGGGCTCGGTGCTGGGCCCCATGGCCGAGGTGGTGTTCCGCAGCACGCAGTACCTGAGCGACGCCGACGCGCGCGCCATGGCTGTGTACCTGCAAGCCCTGCCGCAGCAGGATCACAAGGCGCCCGCCACCGTAGCCCCGCCGCCTGCCAGCGCAATGGCACGGGGCGGCAAGGTGTACGAGCAGCAGTGCGCCCAGTGCCACGGCGACCGGGGGCAGGGCGAGCCCGGCGCGTTCCCGGCGCTGGCGGGCAACCGAGCCGTCACGCTGGCCGACCCGACCAACCTGGTGCGTGTGGTGCTGCAGGGCGGCTACCTGCCCGCCACAGCCGGCAACCCGCGTCCGCATGGCATGCCGCCGTTTCAGCAGACCCTGTCGGACGAAGAAGTGGCGGCGGTGACCACCTTTGTGCGCAACAGCTGGGGCAACCAGGCGCCGGGTGTGGGTACCATCGAGGTCTATCGCGCGCGCGAGCGGCGCGGCATGTAGCGCCAGGCCCCGGGGCCAGCGCCCGCCGCCCCGCAGCGCGGCCCTCCAGGAGCCTTTTGATGTCCAGTCCCGCCCCACTGCCCGAACCCACCCCCACGAGCCAGGGGGGCGCCACGCCCAGTGGCTGGTGGGCCGTGTGTCTGTGCGCGGCGTGGTGTGGCACCTGCGGCATTTACCGCCCCTTGTTCGACGAATTGGCCCGTACGCACCCGGACGTGCGGTTTGAATGGGTGGACATTGAAGACGAGTCCGATCTGGTCGGCGACCTGGACGTGGAAACCTTTCCCACCCTGCTGATTGCCGACGGCGAGCGGGCCCTGTTCCTGGGCCCGTTGTTGCCGCAGGCGCCGGTGCTGACACGGTTGTTGACCAGCCTGCAGGGGGCGGCGCCCGGTGGTGCTGGCGTTGGGGGCGACGCCCAAGGCGTTTTTGACAGGGTGCGTGCTGCACGCGGCGGCTAGTGGGCAGTCTTGCGGCCTGGTAGCGGTCGTTGCCGTAACTCCGCTCATTGTCTGAATGCTCTTTATTTGATAGCTGATAGCGCATGATCCACTAGCGCTACAGCCACTTTTTGCTCGAAATCCGTGTCCACACCCCGCCCACCCTGGTTCCCGCTCAATTCACTGCAGGCCCAGTGCGACAAGGGCGCGTGGGAGCGGGGCATGGAGCTGTACCGCCAGGCCGACGTGGTGCGCGTGGGTATTCGGCAACCAGCCGAGGGGCGCTGGGCCCTGGCGGGGGAAGTGCAGGGCAGCTTGCCCCACCCGTATGAGGTGTCTGTGCAACTGGTGCTTGCACCCAACGGCCAGGTCAAGCAATGGTCGGGCGATTGCAGTTGTCCCGTGGGGGCGGACTGCAAACACGCCGTGGCCCTGACCCTGGAGGCCGCGCACCGTGATCCTGCGCAAGGCCCGTCGTCCACGCGGGCTGCCGATGCGCTCAAGGCCATGCGGGAGCGCAAAGAGGCCCTGGCCCGCGCCGAGGCCGAGGCCCGCCTTCTTCACTGGCTGCAGGAGTGGGACCGTGCTCTGGGCGTTGCTGTGCCGCAAGAGCCGGTTGCACGGCCGGGGCGGCCCGAGTGTTATCTCTACCTGGTCTCCACCGTAGGGCGGGCGCGCACCAGCGTGCCGCAGCTGCAGCTGGAGGCCGTGGTGTCGTACCCCAAGCTCACGGGCGGCTGGGCCAAGCCGCAGCAGATCCGCACCCAGCCGGCTCCTGGCCAGGCCGTGTACGACCGCGCCAGCGATGCCGACCGCCAGGTGCTGCAGCTGCTACGCGCCATGCCGCGCAGCGTGGGCTACTACTCGGCCTACAGCGTCGCGCCCATCGGGGTGCTGGAGGGCGCGGTGGGCCTGCTGGCGCTGGAGCAGGCAGCGGCCACGGGCCGCCTGTTTGTGGATGCGGGTGGGTCCACCGTCGGTGCGCCTTTGCGATGGGGCGACTCGTTGCCGATCACGTGGGCATGGCAGGCGTCCACGCCTGCGCAAGGCGGCGAGGCTGTCTGGGGGCTGCAGGCACGGCTGCCGGGCGACACCGCCATGCTGTGCGACAACCACCCGCCGCTGTATCTGGACGCCGTCCAGGGTGTTTGCGGCCCGGTGCATGCCGAGGGCCTGAGCCCTGCGCAGGTGGCCATGCTGTTCAAGGCGCCCGCGCTTGCTGCCGCCGCCCTGCAAAAGCACCATGCCGAGGTGGTGCGCCGCATTGGCGGCGTGTTGCTGTTGCCTCCGGCGCTGGGTCCGCTCACGCAGGTGCGGGGGGTAAAGCCCGTGGCGCGCTTGCATTTGGCCCCGTCGCCTGCCAACAGGGTGGCCGAAATGGGGCTCATCACCGCGCAATTGCGGTTTGACTACCAGGGCCATGTGGGCTGGTGGGCAGGGCAGGATATGGCGGTGCTGGTACCCGGTGCCGACGGCAGTCAGGTGCTGCTGCAACGCGATGCCGTGGCTGAACGCCACGCCGTCGAGCGCCTGGAGGGGCTGGGCCTCCTGGCCACGGACGACGGCCTGTTCGGCATCCCTGGCGAGCGCCCGCAGGACGACTGGATGCACTGGGCGGACGATGGCTTTGCAGCGCTGCGCGACGCGGGGTTGGATGTCACTCTGGACCCGGCACTGCATGGCTGGGTGCAGCACGCCGACCGTCTGGATGTGGTGCTGCAGCCTGCGGGTGACGATGCGGCCACATCGCCCTGGTTTGCGCTGTCACTGGGCATGGAGATCAATGGCGTGCGCCACAACATCCTGCGCTGGCTGCCCGACTTGATTGCCGCGGCGGCAGCCCAGCCGCTGGACCCTGCCACGGGCCTGCCCCAGCTGCCAGCGCATGTCTACATGGCCTCGTTGACCGGCCCTGGTTTTGTGCGCCTGCCCACCGACGCGCTGCGGCCCTGGATGGCCGCGCTGCTCGATCTGGCGGGCGACCGCGCGCGCGACTTCAACGCCGACAGCCTGAAGCTCTCGCGCCTGGATGCCCTGCGCACCAGCGCTGCGCTGGGCGAGGGCGCGGTGTGGCGGGGCGCCGCTGCCTTGCACGACATGGTGGCCCAGCTGCGCGGCGCCAGCGCCTTGCCCGAGGTGCCGCTGCCCGCCAGCGTGCGCGCCACGCTGCGCCCGTACCAGCAGCAAGGGCTGAACTGGCTGCAGTTTTTGCGGGCCCACGGCCTGGCCGGTGTGCTGGCCGACGACATGGGCCTGGGCAAGACGCTGCAGACCTTGGCGCACATCCAGGTCGAAAAAGACGCGGGGCGGCTGACTGCCCCCGCCCTGGTGATCGCCCCTGTGAGCCTGATGGGCAACTGGCAGCGCGAGGCCGCCCGCTTTTGCCCGGGCCTGCGGTGCCTGGTGCTGCATGGCGCGGGTCGGCACGAAGTGGCCGATGAAGTCACCTTGCACGACCTGGTCATCGCCCCGTATTCCCTGCTGCAACGCGACCGCGAACGCTGGCTGGCACACCATTGGCACCTGGTGGTGCTGGACGAGGCCCAGAACATCAAGAACGCCAGCAGCCAGGCCGCGCAGGTGGTGAGCGAGCTGCAGGCGCGCCACCGGCTGTGCCTTTCGGGCACGCCCATGGAAAACCACCTGGGCGAGATCTGGAGCCTGTTCCACTTCTTGATGCCGGGGTTTCTGGGCAGTCAAACGCGCTTCAAGGAAGTGTTTCGCACGCCCATTGAAAAGCAGGGCGATAGCGCGCGCATGGCGCAACTGCGGGCGCGCATCACGCCCTTCATGCTGCGGCGCACCAAGGCCCTGGTGGCGGGGGAGCTGCCGCCCAAGGTGGAATCGGTCATGCCTGTGGAGCTGACGGGCGCGCAGGCCGACCTGTACGAAACCATCCGTCTGGGCATGGAAAAGACCGTGCGCGAGGCGTTGCAGTCCAAGGGGCTGGCGCAATCGCAGATCACGATCCTGGACGCGCTGCTCAAGCTGCGGCAGGTGTGCTGCCACCCGCAGCTGGTGCCGCTGGAGGCTGCTGCCAAGGTCAAGACGTCGGCCAAGCTGGACCACTTGATGGCAATGCTGCCCGAAATGCTGGCCGAGGGGCGGCGCGTTTTGGTGTTCTCGCAGTTCACCAGCATGCTCACCCTGATCGAGGCCGAGCTGAAGGCGCGCAACCTGCCTTGGGTCAAGCTCACGGGGCAGAGTGTCAAGCGCGACGCGATCATCGAGCAGTTCACCAGCGGGCGGGTGCCCCTGTTCCTCATCAGCCTCAAGGCGGGCGGAGTGGGTCTGAACCTGCCGCAGGCCGACACCGTGATCCATTTCGACCCCTGGTGGAACCCGGCAGTAGAGGACCAGGCCACCGATCGCGCCCACCGCATCGGCCAGACGCAAAGCCTGTGGGTGGTCAAGCTGGTGGCGCAGGGCACGATTGAAGAAAAGATTCTGGCGCTGCAGGAGCGCAAGGCCGAGCTGGCAGACAGCCTGTACAGCGGCGCGGCCGCCCGCAAGGAGCCGCTCTTCACCGAAACCGATCTGGCAGAGCTGTTGCAGCCGCTATCAGTGTCATAGCTGGTAGCGCTTGTGGGGCAAGCGCAAGACGCTAATTTGGTACGCTGCGGCCCCGCAGGCCGCATGAACACTGGCTGGGGCCGGTTGACAACAGTTTTCCGAACCCGTGCCTTTGCAAATCAACAGTTTGCGCGCTACAATACGACTCTCACGACCAAACGGGCGGGTACCAACCGCCCGTTTTTTTTGGTCGAACGCTTTTGGAGCTCGAAGCTGTCGGGGAAGAGTCTCCGGGGGTTATCGGGTTTTTTGTTTTTCCGGGATTGAACTGAGCACGTGGCACTACAGCAAGTCGTTGAACAAATTGTGACGGGACTGGGATATGACCTGGTGGAGATCGAGCGCTCTGCCGGCGGCCTGTTGCGCGTCACCATCGACTTGCCCTGGGAGCAGCCAGCCGCTGATGCCCCCCAGCCCGTGATCGAGCAGTTCGTGACGGTCGAGGATTGCGAGAAGGTCACCCGCCAGCTGCAGTTTGCGCTGGAGGTCGATGGCGTCGAGTACAAGCGCCTCGAAGTGTCATCCCCCGGTATCGACCGGCCCCTGCGCCACGAGCAAGACTTCGTGCGCTTCGAAGGTTCGGTCATCGACATCACCCTGAAGGCGCCCATTGGCGCCGCAGCAGCGGGAGGGCAAGTCAATGCCACCCGCAAGAAATTTCGCGGCACGCTGGAGCGGGCCGAGGCTGGTGGCTGGCAGATCGTCTGGAGCGACGAGCCGCCGGTCAAGCCAGGTCAAAGAGTCAGCAAGAAACGCGTGCCCGCCCCTTTGCAGGCCATGGGCTTCACCCTGGATGAATGCCGGGATGTACGCCTGGCGCCCATCGTGGACTTCAAGGGGCGTGCAGGCAAGGCCGGGGCAGCACCTGCCTGATTTGCTGCAGAAAATTGTGGGGTGGGTGGTCGCTGCGCGCAGCCCCCGCCCTCGGGTGATTGAAATAGGAGAGTCGTCGCATGAATCGCGAATTGTTGATGTTGGTTGAGGCCATTTCGCGCGAGAAGAACGTGGAGCGGGATGTGGTCTTGGGCGCCGTGGAGTCGGCCCTGGCCCAGGCTACCAAGAAGCTGTACCAGGGCGAGGTGGACATTCGCGTGTCGATTGATCGCGACAGCGGCAATTACGAGACTTTCCGCCGCTGGCTAGTGGTGCCCGACGACGCCGGTCTGCAGAACCCCGAAGCCGAAGAGTTGCTGATGGATGCCAAAGAGCGCATCCCGGACATCGAGGTGGGCGAATACATCGAAGAGGGCGTGGAGTCCGTGCCCATCGGCCGCATCGGCGCTATGGCTGCCAAGCAGGTTATCCTGCAGAAGATCCGCGACGCTGAGCGCGAAATGTTGCTCAACGACTTCATGTCGCGCGGCGAAAAGATCTTCACCGGCACCGTCAAGCGTATGGACAAGGGCGACATCATTGTCGAATCCGGCCGTGTAGAAGGCCGGCTGCGCCGCAGCGAAATGATCCCCAAGGAAAACCTGCGCAGCGGCGACCGCGTGCGGGCCATGATCATGGAAGTGGATCTGACCCTGCGTGGCGCGCCCATCATCCTGTCGCGCTCGGCACCCGAGTTCATGATCGAACTCTTCCGCAATGAAGTGCCCGAGATCGAGCAAGGTCTGCTGGAGATCAAGTCCTGCGCCCGTGACCCCGGCTCGCGCGCAAAGATCGCCGTGCTTAGCCACGACAAGCGTGTGGACCCCATCGGCACCTGCGTCGGCGTACGCGGCACCCGCGTGAACGCGGTGACCAACGAACTCGCTGGCGAGCGCGTGGACATCGTGCTGTGGTCTGAAGACCCGGCCCAGTTCGTGATTGGCGCACTGGCCCCGGCCAATGTGTCCTCCATCGTGGTCGATGAAGAAAAGCATGCCATGGACGTGGTCGTGGACGAGGAAAACCTTGCCATCGCCATCGGCCGTGGTGGTCAGAACGTGCGCTTGGCGTCCGACCTGACCGGCTGGAAGATCAACATCATGGACGCCGCCGAAAGCGCGCAAAAGCAGGCCAACGAGACCGACACGGCGCGCAAGCTGTTCATGGAAAAGCTGGATGTGGACGAGGAAATCGCCGACATCCTGATCTCCGAAGGCTTCAACAGCCTGGAAGAAGTGGCCTATGTGCCGCTGCAGGAAATGCTGGAGATCGAAAGCTTCGACGAAGACACCGTGAACGAGCTGCGCGCCCGCGCCAAGGATGCGCTGCTCACCATGGAAATCGCCCGTGAGGAAAGCGTGGAAGAGGTCTCCCAGGACCTGCGCGATCTCGAAGGCCTCACCCCCGAGCTGATTGCCAAGTTGGCTGAGGGCGGTGTGCACACACGTGACGACCTGGCCGACCTGGCCATTGATGAACTGACCGACCTGACCGGACAGTCTGCAGAAGAAGCCAAAGCCTTGATCATGAAGGCGCGCGAACACTGGTTCGCGGGGCAAGAGTAAAGGTCAGGGAGGCACGAACCACATATGTCCAGTAACACTGTCGCCGAGTTCGCCACCGAACTCAAAAAATCGCCTGAAACCCTGCTCGATCAGCTCAAGGCTGCGGGCGTGGGTAAGGCTGCCCCCTCCGACGCATTGACCGAGTCGGACAAGCAAAAACTGCTGGCTTACCTGCAGGCCAGCCACGGTACGGCTTCGGCCGACCGCAAGAAGATCACGCTGGTCAAGAAGTCCACCAGCGAGATCAAGCAGGCCGATGCAACGGGCAAGGCCCGCACCATCCAGGTGGAAGTGCGCAAGAAGCGCACGTTCATCCAGCGCGACGAAGGCGCAGAGGCCACGGCCGAGTCCCAGGCTGCGGCTGCGGTGGAAGAGCCCGCCGTGTCGAGCGAAGACCTCGAACTTTCCCGCCGCGAGGAAGAAGCCCGCCGCCAGGCCGAGCTGATCCGTCGCCAGGAAGCGGAGTTGGCCGAGAAGCGCGCAGAGCGCGAAGCCCGCGAAAAGCGCGAGCGCGAAGCCGAAGAGCGCGCTGCCGCCTACGCCGCCCAAGAAGCCGAAAAGAAGGCCCAGGCCTCTGCCGTGAAGCAGGAAGCCACGCGTGAGCAGGCGGCTGAAGCTGCTGCGCGCGCCGCCGCCCAGACGGAAGCCCGCGAAAAGGCCCAGGCAGAAGCCAAGGCCCGCGCGGACGAAGAGTCTGCCCGTGCCCGCGATCTGGAAGAGCGCCGTCGCAAGGCCCTGGCCGAGGCAGAAGCCATTCGCGCCATGATGGCCACGCCCAAGAAGGCGGTCATGGTGGCCAAGAAGCCCGAGGAACCCAAGCCAGCGGCCAAGCCTGCTGCCGTGGGCGACGCCAAGAAGGGCACGCTGCACAAGCCCGCCGTTGGTACCGGTGGTGCGCGTACGGCAGCGGCAGCCCCTGCCACTGCAGGCGCTCCCGGCGCTGGCAAGGAAGTCAAGTCGGCCAAGCTGTCGTCCAGCTGGGCCAACGACACCGCCAAGAAGAAAGAAATCAAGACCCGCGGCGACAGCAGCGGTGGTGTGGGTCGTAACAACTGGCGTGGTGGCCCCCGTGGCCGTCGTGGTGACAACCGCGACCAGCGCGATGACCACCAGAACGCAGCCCCGGCAGAAGCCCGCATCATTGAAGTGCATGTGCCTGAAACCATCACGGTGGCAGAGCTGGCACACAAGATGTCGATCAAGGCCTCTGAAGTCATCAAGGCCCTGATGAAGATGGGCCAGATGGTCACCATCAACCAGCCGCTGGACCAGGACACCGCCATGATCGTGGTGGAGGAAATGGGCCACAAGGCCGTGGTGGCTGCGCTGGACGATCCAGAAGCTTTCACCGACGACGATGCAGGTCAAAAAGACGCCGAGCTGCTGCCACGCGCTCCGGTGGTTACCGTCATGGGCCACGTGGACCACGGCAAGACCTCGCTGCTGGACTACATCCGCCGCGCCAAGGTGGCTGCAGGTGAAGCCGGCGGCATCACGCAGCACATTGGTGCCTACCACGTGGAAACGCCACGCGGCATGGTGTCGTTCCTCGATACCCCTGGTCACGAGGCCTTCACGGCCATGCGTGCCCGTGGTGCCCAGGCTACCGACATCGTGATTCTGGTGGTGGCTGCCGACGACGGTGTCATGCCCCAGACCAAGGAAGCCATCAAGCACGCCAAGGCTGCCAAGGTGCCAATCGTGGTGGCCATCACCAAGGCGGACAAGCCCGATGCCAACCCCGACCGTGTCAAGCAAGAGCTGGTGGTGGAAGAGGTGGTGCCTGAAGAGTACGGCGGCGATTCGCCCTTTGTGGCCGTGTCGTCCAAGACCGGCATGGGCATCGACGACCTGCTGGAGCAGGTCCTGCTGCAGGCCGAAGTGCTGGAACTGAAGGCGCCGGTCGAAGCCATGGCCAAGGGCCTGGTGATCGAAGCCCAGCTGGACAAGGGCCGCGGCCCGGTGGCCACGGTCCTGGTGCAGTCCGGTACGCTGAAGGTGGGCGATGTGGTGCTGGCTGGCCAGACCTCCGGCCGCGTGCGCGCCATGCTGGACGAAAACGGCAAGCCCGCCAAGACGGCTGGTCCGTCGATCCCGGTGGAAATCCAGGGTCTGTCGGATGTCCCGCAGGCCGGTGACGAGTTCATGGTGCTGTCCGACGAGCGCCGTGCGCGCGAAATCGCGACCTATCGTGCTGGCAAGTTCCGCAACACCAAGCTGGCCAAGCAACAGGCCGCCAAGCTGGAGAACGTGTTCAACGAGATGACTGCGGGCGAGGTTCAGACCCTGCCCATCATCATCAAGGCGGACGTGCAGGGCTCGCAGGAAGCGCTGGCAGCCTCGCTGCTCAAGCTGTCCACCGACGAAATCCGCGTGCAGCTGGTCTACGCCGGCGTGGGCGGTATCAGCGAGTCCGACGTGAACCTGGCGATTGCTTCCAAGGCCATCGTGATCGGCTTCAACGTGCGTGCCGATGCCGGTGCGCGCAAGCTGGCCGAGTCGAGTGATGTGAACCTGCATTACTACAACATCATTTACGACGCCGTGGATGAGTTGAAGGCCGCCATGTCCGGCATGCTGGCACCCGAGCAGCGCGAAGAGGCCCTGGGTACCGCCGAGATCCGTACGGTGTTCGTGGCTTCCAAGATCGGTACGGTGGCGGGTTCGTACGTCACCTCCGGCCAAGTCACGCGCAATTGCAAGTTCCGCCTGCTGCGCGACAACGTGGTTATTTACACCGGCGAAGTCGAGTCTGTGCGCCGCCTCAAGGACGATGTCAAGGAAGTCAAGGAAGGCTTCGAGTGCGGTATCAAGCTGCGCAACTACAACGACATCAAAGAGGGCGACCAGTTGGAGTTCTTCGAGATCAAGGAAATCGCGCGGACGCTGTAAGGCGAACGGGATACCAGCGACAACATGGCTGCGAAGAAATCATCCGCCCCCAACCGCGCCTTCAAGGTGGCCGATCAGATCCAGCGCGATCTGACGGAACTGATCGCGCGCGAGTTGAAAGACCCGCGCGTGGGCATGGTGACGCTGCAGGGCGTGGAAGTCACTCCCGACTACGCCCACGCCAAGGTGTTCTTCAGCCTGTTGACGGGTGACCCGGTGGAAACCCAGGCAGCCCTCAACCAGGCTGCCGGGTTCCTGCGCAACGGCTTGTTCAAGCGTTTGCACATCCACACCGTGCCTACGCTGCATTTTGTGTTCGACCGCACCTCCGAGCGTGCGGCCGACATGAACGCCTTGATTGCCAAGGCGGTGTCTTCGCGCGCGAAAGAGGACTAGTCCATGCACGCGCCACGCACCAGGGTGCAGCGGCGCCCTGTGCATGGGGTGTTGCTGCTCGACAAACCGCTCGGCCTTTCGAGCAATGACGCCTTGCAAAAGGCGAAATGGCTGCTGCGTGCCGAGAAAGCGGGCCATACCGGCACGCTCGATCCGCTCGCCACGGGCGTATTGCCGCTGTGTTTTGGCGCGGCCACCAAGTTCAGCCAGCTGCAGCTGGATGCTCCCAAGACCTATGAAGCGATTGCGCTGCTGGGGGCCACCACGACCACCGGCGATGCCGAGGGCGATGTGGTCGAGCGGCGCGAGGTGCTGCCCGAGCAGGTGACGCCAGAGCGCCTGGCTGCCGTCCAGCAGCAGTTCACCGGCCCCATTCGCCAGGTGCCGCCGATGCACAGCGCGCTCAAGAAAGACGGCAAGGCGCTGTACGAATACGCACGCGCCGGTGTCACGGTGGAGCGTGAAGCGCGCGATGTGGTGATCCACGCACTCAAGCTCACGCTGGTGCAGACAGATCAAGCGCAGCCAGCTATCAAAATAATAGTGACCTGCAGCAAGGGCACCTACATCCGCACGCTGGGTGAAGACATCGGCGCCGCACTGGGTTGCGGTGCGCACCTCACCTTTCTGCGCCGCATCGACACCGGCGGGCTGGGGGTGGAGCGCTGCGTCACGCTGGCGCAGCTGGAGGCCATGCCCGAGGCTGAGCGCCTGGCCGCCCTGGAGGCGCCCGAGTCGTTGCTGGCACAACACATGCGTGTCACGCTGGACGGTGAGAATGCAGCCCGATTCCTGTCGGGTGTGCGTCGCCGTGGCAACTGGCCCGATGCCAGTGCCGTGGCGGTGTTTGGCGAGAATCCTCCGGCGCTGCTGGGGGTGGGCCACATCGTGGGCGGGGAGCTGGTGCCGGACAGGCTCCTGAGTCCGCTGGAAATTCAACAAATTTTGGAAGGCATGCCGCACCCTCAAGCCAGCGGCACATTGGAAAAACTATGACGACGAAACAAATCCGCAACATCGCGATCATCGCCCACGTTGACCACGGCAAAACCACCATGGTCGACCAGCTGCTGCGCCAGTCCGGCACCTTCGCCGACCACGAAAAGGTCGTCGACACCGTGATGGACAACAACGCGATCGAAAAAGAGCGCGGCATCACCATCCTGGCCAAGAACTGCGCCGTGAGCTGGAAGGGTACGCACATCAACATCGTGGACACTCCCGGCCACGCGGACTTCGGCGGCGAAGTGGAACGTGCCCTGTCCATGGTCGACAGCGTGGTGCTGCTGATCGACGCGCAAGAAGGCCCCATGCCCCAGACGCGTTTCGTGACCAAGAAGGCCCTGGCCCTGGGCCTGCGCCCCATCCTGGTGGTGAACAAGGTGGACAAGCCCGGTGCCAACCCCGACAAGGTCGTGAACGCTGCGTTCGACCTGTTCGACAAGCTGGGTGCTACCGACGAGCAGCTCGACTTCCCTGTCGTGTACGCCTCGGGCATCAATGGCTGGTCGTCGCTGGAAGAAGGCGCCCCGGGCGAGCAGTGGGGCCCCGACATGTCGGCCCTGTTCGACACCATCCTCAAGCACGTGCCACCGAACTCCGGCAACCCTGACGCCCCCCTGCAGCTGCAGATCTCGGCACTGGACTTCTCCAGCTTCGTGGGCCGCATCGGTGTGGGCCGCATCAGCCAAGGCACGCTCAAGCCCGCACAGGACGTGCTGGTCATGGAAGGCCCCGATGGCAAGACCACGAAGGGCCGCGTGAACCAGGTGCTGACCTTCCAGGGTCTGGACCGCATGCAGACTCCCCTGGCAGGCCCGGGCGACATCGTGCTGATCAACGGCATTGAAGACATCGGCATCGGCGTGACCGTGACCGACCCTGCCAACCCTGCGCCGCTGCCCATGCTGAAGGTGGACGAGCCTACGTTGACCATGAACTTCTGCGTGAACACCTCGCCCCTGGCCGGCCGTGAAGGCAAGTTCGTGACCAGCCGCCAGATCTGGGACCGCCTGCAAAAGGAACTGCAGCACAACGTGGCACTGCGCGTGAAGGAAACCGACGAAGAAGGCGTGTTCGAAGTGATGGGCCGCGGCGAACTGCACCTGACCATCCTGCTGGAAAACATGCGCCGTGAAGGCTACGAACTGGCCGTGTCCAAGCCCCGCGTGGTGTTCAAGGACATCGACGGCGTCAAGCACGAGCCTATCGAGCTGGTAACGGCCGACATCGAAGAAGGCCACCAGGGCGGTGTGATGCAAGCCCTGGGCGAGCGCAAGGGCGAGCTGGTGAACATGGAGTCCGACGGCCGTGGCCGCGTGCGCCTGGAATACCGCATCCCGGCCCGTGGCCTGATCGGTTTCACCAACGAATTCCTGAACCTGACGCGCGGTTCGGGCCTCATCAGCAACATCTTCGACAGCTACGAGCCGCACAAGGGCGACATCGGCGGCCGCAAGAACGGCGTGCTGATCTCCATGGACGACGGTGAAATCTTCACCTACGCCCTCGGCAAGCTGGACGACCGTGGCCGCATGTTCGTGAAGGCCAACGACCCCGTGTACGAAGGCATGATCGTTGGCATCCACAGCCGCGACAACGACCTGGTGGTGAACGCCACGCGCACCAAGCAGCTGACCAACTTCCGTGTGTCCGGCAAGGAAGACGCGATCAAGATCACGCCCCCGATCGACCTGACGCTCGAATACGGCGTGGAGTTCATCGAGGACGACGAACTGGTCGAGATCACGCCCAAGTCCGTGCGCCTGCGCAAGCGCCACCTGACGGAAAACGAGCGCAAGCGCGCTGCCCGTTCCTGATGGATCGGCGGGGCGGTCCATCGATGGATCGATAGACTGACCGTTTCCGACAAGGGCCACTGCAGCGCAGTGGCCTTTTTTCCGTCTGCAAGTTGGAACCCATGTTGAAACTCACACATTCCCGTGCCGTGGTGCTGATGGTGGCCGTGACCCTGATGTGGTCCATCGCCGGTGTGGTCACACGCCACCTGGAGCATGCGGCGAGCTTTGAGGTGACCTTCTGGCGCAGCTTCTTCACGCTGCTGGCGCTGCTGGTCATCCTGCCCGTGCTGCAGGGCAGGGCGGTGTTTGCCTCGATGCGCCATGGCGGGCGGGCGCTGTGGATCTCGGGCGTGTGCTGGAGCGTGATGTTCACGGCCTTCATGGTGGCGCTGGTGCTGATGCCGGTGGCCAATGTGCTGGTGACCATGTCGGTGGGCCCCTTGCTCACGGCGCTGTTGGCACGGGTGTTCATCGGCCACCACATCGCTCCCCGCACCTGGGCAGCTATTGCGGTGGCAGGGCTGGGCATTGGCTGGATGTACGGTTCGCAAATGGCGGGCCTGCCGCTGCTGGGCACCCTGGTGGCCCTGTGCGTGCCGGTGGCGGCGGCGGTGAACTGGACGGTGGTGCAGCACTCGCAGCGCCATGGCCATGCGGTGGATCTGGTGCCCGCGGTGCTGGTGGGTGCGGTGATCTCGGTGGTGGCCACCCTGCCGCTGGCGTTGCCGTTTCAGGCATCTTTTTACGACCTGGGGCTGCTGGCCCTGCTGGGCGTGGTGCAATTGGCGATTCCCTGCGTGCTGGCGGTGCGCTGCGGCAGGGTGCTCAAGGCGCCCGAAATGGCGCTGCTGGGTTTGCTGGAAGTGATTTTCGGCATCCTGCTGGCATGGCTGGGTGCGGGCGAGAAACCTGCGCCTGCCGTACTGACCGGAGGCGCACTGGTCATCGGTGCGCTGGTTTTCAATGAACTGTTGGGTTGGAAGGAACAAAAATGACGGAGACGGTTGTGTCTGAAGTGTTGAGCGAAGTGCGGGGCCAGGTGGGCTTCATCACCCTGAATCGCCCACGGGCGCTCAATGCCCTGTCGCTGGGCATGGTGCGTGACCTGATGGGCATCCTGCTGGCATGGCAGAACGATGCGCGGGTGCTGGCGGTGGCGATTCGTGGCAGCAACAAGGAAGGCCCGTTTGGGGCTTTCTGCGCGGGCGGCGATATCCGCTTTCTGCACCAGGCAGGCAGCCAGGGCAACCCGCTGATCGAGGATTTCTTCACCGAGGAATACGCGCTCAACCACCTGATCCACAACTACGCCAAGCCCTACATCGCCTTCATGGACGGCATCGTGATGGGGGGCGGCATGGGCATCAGCCAGGGCGCCGCCCTGCGCGTGGTGACCGAACGCACCAAGATGGCCATGCCCGAAACCGCGATTGGCCTGTTCCCGGACGTGGGTGGTGGGTACTTTCTGAGCCGTTGCCCCGGCCGGGTGGGCGAGTGGCTGGCCCTGACGGGCGACACCATCGGCGCAGGCGATGCCATTGCCTACCAGCTGGCCGATGGCTGCATGCCGTCAGACCGGCAGGCGGCGGTGTGGGACGCCCTGGCCACACAAAGCTTTGCAGATGGCGCGGCTATCAAGGCCTATGTTGCTTCTCAATTTGTAGCAGCTCAGGCAAGCGGTTCTGGCGCTCGGACCGATATTGACCAATATTTTGCGCTGCCGACCGTTGGCGAGATCGTGCAGGGGCTTGAAGCGGCTGACAGCGACTGGGCGCGTGCCACGGCCGCCACGCTGCGCAAGCGTTCGCCACTGATGCTGCATGTGGTGCTGGAACAAATCCGCCGCGCCCGCACTATGGGCCTGGCCGACGACCTGCGCATGGAGCGCGACATGGTGCGCCACTGCTTCTTCCTGCGCCCGGGGCAAAGCGAGACGGTCGAAGGCATCCGTGCCCTGGCCGTGGACAAGGACCATGCGCCCCGCTGGAATCCAGGCCGCATTGAGGACGTGACGCCGGACATGGTCACTCCTTTCTTTGCCAGCCCCTGGCCTGTACACGCCCATCCGCTGACCCATCTGGCCTGACCGGCGACGGCTTTAGTCGGGCGTTTGGGTTGCGCCCCAGGCGCCTGTTCAAGACCTCCTAGGGCGCACGCATCGGTGATCGCGGGCCGGGAGGCCTGCGATCTGCCTGCCATGACGGCTGCGATGTTCCAGCTTTTATGGGTTCAATTGCTGGTACACGGCAGTGGCCAGGGCCAGCAGATCGGGCCGCGAGAGCTGCCCGCTCAGCGCATAGCCAAAGCCCCCATCTGTCCAGTAAAAGCCGGGCACAGGGCCTTCCTGCGTGAACTGGAACGCGGTAGTGGGGGGCGCCGCCAGTGTCGTTTCCTTGCTTTGTGGCGCGCCGCCTTTGTTTTCGCCCGCAGGGCGGGGCGAGGACGGCGCCAGAGCGCCCAGATACAGCGTGATGCGCTGACCGGCGCCATTCTGGTACATGAACTGCGCGCGCACGCCTGTGTCGCCAGGCAGCAAGCGGCCACCCACCAGTTCATAGCCTTGCGCACCGAGCGCAGGGACTTTGAGGGGACGGTCTAGGCGCTTGGACAGCCATTGCACCAGGTGGTCTTGCTGGGCGGCAGTGACCTCTACCGGGTGCCGTACCTCGGGTTGGTACACCGCGTGGGCCACCGAGGCCTGTTGTGCAAAGCGCTGTGCCGGTTCGGCGGCCACCAGCGTGGTGCCCTGGCCCGCAGCAATGGTTTGACCGGACATCCCGGCGGGCCAATAGCTGCGCCCCGTCCAGCCCAGCACAAAGGTCAGCAACACGGATGCAGCCATTCCACCCCAGCGCCACCATTGCGCGTATTGCTCGCGTCGGTCGGTGGCACGCTGCGCTGCGGCCAGCAGGGCGTCGGGCACGGGGGCGTGGAGCAGGTCCTGGTGCAGGGCCTGCAGCCGCTGCCGCTGCGTCTGCCAGTAGGCCAGCGTGGCCTGGGCCTCCTCATCGTCCCGCAGTTGCTCGCGCAGCGCCTGGGCCTGCGCAGGAGTCAACTGGCCGTCCACAAGGGCGTGCCAGGCGCTGGTTTCTTCAGCGCGCGGTGGAGGGGCAGGGTGCTTGGGGTCCATGGCGGGGGATCGGGGCTAGGGGCTATTTGAGGCGACGCAGCACCGGCGCGGTAATGCCCGCAGCCGTCAAGGGGCCAGGCTGGGTGGCAGCTGTAGGGTCTGACGCGGGTTCACGGTCCATGAGCACCCGCAGGCGCGTGCGGGCCCGCGACAGGCGTGACATGACGGTGCCCACCGGAATGCCCAGGATGCGTGCCGTGTCTTCGTAGCCCATGTCCTCCATCGCCACCAACAGCAGCACGGCCCGCTGGTCGGCGGGCAGGCGCTGGAGACAGCGCTCCAGGTCCAGCGCATCGTCCGACCGGGACGGAGTGCCGGGCAGCTGATCTTGAACTTCGTCGATGTCCAGGGTTTGCAGCGGGGGCAATGCGCGGCGCTGGTTGAGGTACAGGTTGTGCATCAGGGTGAACAACCACGCGCGCAGGTCGCTTCCGGTGCGCCACAGCAGCCATTTGCTGCAGGCACGCTCCAGTGTGTCCTGCACCAGGTCATCGGCCGCCCAGGCATCGCCTGTCAGCACCCGCGCGTAGCGGCGCAGCGCGGGCAGCTGTTCGATGACCTGGGAGCGGTTCATTCCGCGCGAAGCCTGGGGTGCGCTGACCGGTTTGTTATGGCCGCGCGGTGCGCCAGACCTGGTTCACTCCGTCGCCCGTCTTGTCCCCGGGCTTGGTGTCCTTGGCCCAGTAATACAGCGGTTTGCCCTTGTAGGCCAGCTGGGTCTTGCCATCGTCGCGGGTGATCACGCTGTAGTCAGCGCCCGGGGCCTTGCTGGCCATCAGTGGCGGCCAGTTGGTGGCGCAGGGGCCGTTGCACACCGATTTGCCGCTGCCGGCCACATCGCGGTCAAACGTGTAAAGGGTCATGCCGTTTGTGCCGACCAACACGCCGTCCATGGTCTTCACGGGCGAGGTGTCCATGGCGGCGCAGCCAGCCAGAGCAACGGCTGCGACGAGGGTGGTCATCGAGATCAGTTTCTTCATGGGTTTCTCCAGAGGGTGGTGCAGGCAAAGGCGAATGCTGCCTTGCACCGGGACAAACACATGGACGCTGCGGTTTATTCCACAGCGTCGCAAAAAAATCTCAAGGGCGGTCCGTGTACGCAGAGACCGCACCGTGCACCGGCCTCAGCGGCTGCGGCTTTTCATGGCGCGTTCCACCTCGCGCTTGCCTTCACGGTCCTTGATGGTGTCGCGCTTGTCGTGCTCGGCCTTGCCCTTGGCCAGTGCGATTTCGCACTTCACGAAGCCGTTCTTCCAGTGCAGATTGACGGGCACCAGGGTGTAGCCCTTTTGCTCGACCTTGCCAATCAGGCGCTTGATGTCGTCCTTCTTGAGCAGCAGCTTTTTGGTGCGCGCCGATTCCGGGTTGACGTGGGTGGACGCTGTCTTGAGCGGGTGGATCAGGCAGCCGAGCAGATACAGTTCGCCATCGCGGATCAGCACATAGCCATCGGTCAGCTGCACCTTGCCCTCGCGCAGCGCCTTGACCTCCCAGCCGTGCAGCACCATGCCCGCCTCGTGGCGCTCCTCAAAGAAGTAGTTGTAGGCCGCTTTCTTGTTGTCGGCAATGCGGGATGTGGGATCGGGTTTTTTGGCCATGTAGTTCAGATGCGGCGCCCTGCGGGAGATAAAAGGTCTCCCTACATACAATTGTGGCCGTTCAGAGACCCGTGATTCTAGTTTCCCCGGCCGCCTTTCCCTTTTGAAAGCCGCGCGCCCATTGCCTGCATGAAAACCGTCCACAAGTCAGTCCTCATTTGGTACAGCCCCGAAGAGATGTTTTCCCTGGTCACCGGGGTGGAGCATTACCCGCAGTTCCTGCCCTGGTGCGACCACGCTGCGGTGCTGGAGCAGACCAGCGAGGGCATGACCGCTGAGGTGGGCATTGCGTTCAGCGGCATTCGCCAGACCTTCGTCACGCGCAACACGCACGAGGCGGGCAAGCGTGTGCAGATGCATCTGGTGAAAGGTCCGTTTTCACGGCTGGACGGGGACTGGCACTTTCATCCCGTGGGAGACGGCACGCAGCGTGCGTGCAAGGTGGAGCTGCTGCTGAACTACGGGTTTGACAGCGCCGCATTGGCCGCGCTGGTGGGGCCGGTGTTTGACCGCATCGCGGGCAGCATGGTGGATGCCTTCGTCAAGCGCGCGGAACAGGTCTATGGCTGAGAAAGGGCCCGGCGCCCCGGCGACCCTCGCCATCACCGTGGTTGCCTGCTTGGCGCCGCGCGAGGTGCGCGAATGGGTGCTGGATCTGCCGGTGGGCGCTACCGTGGCAGATGCCCTGCGCGCCAGCTGTGGGGTGGAGGCGGGTGATGAGCCGTCGGTTGGCATCTGGGGCCGTGCCGCCAACCTGGATGCAGTGCTGCAGCCCCTGGACCGTGTGGAAATCTACCGCCCGTTGAAGGTGGACCCCAAGGTGGCGCGCCGGGAGCGTTTTGCCCGCCAAGGCGCTCGCACCACCGGGCTGTTTGCGCGGCGCCGGCCCGGGGGCAAGTCGGGCTACTGAATCTCACGTGCTGGTCGGCGGGGGAGGTCGAAGCAGCACGTCCCTCACAACTCAGCGTACACAGTCGCTTGCGACGATCTCGTCGATGCGCTTGGCCTCTGCTGCACGGGCGGGGCCGTCCAGGAAGATTTTTTCGCCCTGGGCATTGGCTTGGGTGATGGGCTTGCCTGCGTCGAACGCTGCTTTTGCCGCACGGGCGCGGGTGCAGTTTTCGGCCTTGGCCTTGGCGATCTTTTCGTCTTCGGCCTTTTTCTTGGCGGCTTCTGCGGCCTCGGCCTGGGCCTTCTTTTCTTCCAGCTCCTTGTCCTTGCCCGCGCCTGCAGCGCTGGCTGCGGCTTTGGGCGCTGCTGCCACGGCAGGGGCTGCATCGGAGGCTGCGGGTGCGGCAGGGGGCGCTGTACGTGCCGGACGGTTGCCGCCTGGCTGCTTCAGGATGCTTTTTTCAGGAATGTCGGGTGGCGGGGGGCGGTCGCTGAAGACCTTGCGACCGTCTTTGTCTGTCCACTGCCATTGCGCCGCCGCGCCCATGGCCCAGGTGCAGGCCACGGCCAGCAGGAGAAGCTTGTGCATTTTCATGCGGACAAGTTTATCCATGTGATTCCCCCCCCGCCAGTGCGTTGGAGATGGGTGGGCGCGTTTTCGCCACATGCGGCGCGGGTACAATCCATTTTTTGGAGCTTTCTCATGCGCCTTCTTGGAAAAGCGCTCACCTTCGACGATGTGTTGCTGGTGCCAGCGTACTCCCAGGTCCTGCCCAAGGACACGTCCCTCGCGACGAAACTCTCCCGCAATATCCAACTGAACCTGCCGCTCGTGTCCGCCGCCATGGACACCGTGACCGAGGCGCGCCTGGCCATTGCCATTGCGCAGGAGGGCGGCATCGGCATCGTGCACAAGAATCTCACGGCGCAAGAGCAGGCTGCCCATGTGGCCAAGGTCAAGCGTTACGAGTCCGGCGTGCTCCGCGACCCCGTGGTCATCACCCCCGAGCACACGGTGCTGCAAGTGCTGCAGCTGTCCGAGCAACTGGGCATCTCGGGCTTCCCCGTGTGCGACGGTGGCAAGGTGGTCGGTATCGTCACGGGCCGCGACCTTCGCTTCGAGACCCGCTACGACGTTAAGGTCCACCAGATCATGACCCCGCGTGAGAAGCTCATCACGGTCAATGAAAAAGAGGGCACCACGCCTGCACAGGCCAAGGCGCTGCTCAACAAGCACAAGCTCGAACGCATCCTGGTCGTGAACGACGCCTTTGAACTCAAGGGCCTGATCACGGTGAAGGACATCACCAAACAGACCAGCTTCCCCAATGCGGCGCGCGACGCCGCTGGCCGCCTGCGTGTGGGCGCTGCGGTGGGCGTGGGCGAGGGCACCGAAGAGCGCGTGGAGGCACTGGTCAAGGCCGGTGTGGACGCCATCGTGGTGGACACGGCCCACGGTCACAGCAAGGGTGTGATCGACCGCGTGCGCTGGGTCAAGCAGAACTATCCCCAAGTGGACGTGATCGGCGGCAACATCGCCACCGGCGCCGCTGCGCTGGCACTGGTTGAGGCCGGTGCGGATGCCGTCAAGGTCGGTATCGGCCCCGGCTCCATCTGCACCACCCGCATCGTGGCCGGCGTGGGCGTGCCCCAGATCATGGCCATCGATAACGTGGCTACGGCGCTCAAGGGCACAGGCGTGCCGCTGATTGCCGACGGCGGCATCCGCTACAGCGGCGACATCGCCAAGGCCCTGGCCGCTGGCGCAGGCACCGTGATGATGGGCGGCATGTTTGCGGGTACTGAAGAAGCACCTGGCGAGGTGATCCTGTTCCAGGGCCGCAGCTACAAGAGCTACCGCGGCATGGGCTCCATTGGCGCCATGCAGCAGGGCAGCGCGGACCGCTACTTCCAGGAATCGAGCACGGGCAACCCCAACGCTGACAAGCTCGTGCCTGAAGGCATTGAAGGCCGTGTGCCCTACAAGGGCTCCATGGTCAGCATCGTCTACCAGATGGCGGGTGGCGTGCGGGCATCCATGGGCTACTGCGGTTGCGCCACCATTGAAGAGATGAACAACAAGGCCGAGTTCGTCGAGATCACGACCGCCGGTATCCGCGAAAGCCATGTGCACGATGTGCAGATCACCAAGGAAGCGCCGAACTACCGCGCTGACTGATCGTTGTAAGCCGATCTGGCCTGATTGAAAAAATCTGGTCAGACTGATATAGTCTGGTCTGAATTCACCATTCAGGCCAGACTTTTTTATTTATGCAGTCCGTTGGCATCTACGAAGCCAAAAGCAGGTTCTCTGCCTTGATCGAACTGGTCGAGCAGGGCGAGGAAGTGCGCATCACCCGTCACGGCAAAGAGGTAGTACGCATGCTGCCGGTGCGCCGCCGCCCAGTGATTTCTGACGAACAGATTGCGCGCGAACTGGGCCAGATGGACGCGTTGCATGCCAGCATTCAACCCGCAGGGGCAACGACGGTGGACGGCTTGCGCCGTGCAGGGCGGAGCACTGCATGACCGCTTTCGTGCTTGATGCCTCGGTCACTGCCGCCTGGTTGTTGCCGGACGCGGCCAGCGAACACACCCGCCGCCTGTACGCCCTGATCCGCCGCGATGAGGTCGAGCCGCAGGCGCCCAACCTCTGGCACTGGGAGTGCCACAACATACTGGCCACCGGTGTGAACAGCGGGCGCATTCCAGCCGCTTCCGTCGAAGGCCTGTGGGGCGTGCTCGAAGCAATTCGGCACCGCGTTGAATTGCACGAACTGGCCCCTGCCCAGCACAAGGCCGTGCTCGACGTGGCATTGGAAACCGGTCTGCCCACCTTTGATGCTGCGTACCTGTGGCTGGCCCGTTCGCTGCGCCTGCCTTTGGCCACCTTTGATTCTCACCAGATCGCTGCCGCCCAGCGCAGCGGCGTCCCGCTTCTTGATCTCTCCAGCCTCTGACGGACCACCACCATGCAACACCAGAAAATCCTCATCCTCGATTTCGGCTCGCAAGTCACCCAGCTCATCGCCCGCCGCGTGCGCGAGGCCCATGTGTACTGCGAAGTGCACCCCTGCGACGTGACCGACGAATGGATCCGTGACTACGCCAAGGACGGCTCGCTCAAGGGCGTGATCCTGTCGGGCAGCCACGCCAGCGTGTACGAGGTGGACGACAAGGCACCCAATGCAGTGTTCGAGCTGGGCATCCCTGTGCTGGGCATCTGCTACGGCATGCAGACCATGGCCCAGCAGCTGGGCGGCAAGGTTGAAGGCTCCAACACCCGCGAATTTGGCTACGCCGAAGTGCGCGCGCACGGCCACACCGAGCTGCTCAAGGGCATTGAAGACTTCGCCACCCCCGAAGGCCACGGCATGCTCAAGGTGTGGATGAGCCACGGCGACAAGGTCACGGCGCTGCCGCCGGGTTTCAAGGTGATGTGTTCCACACCGTCGTGCCCCATTGCCGGCATGGCTGACGAAAGCCGCCATTACTATGCCGTGCAGTTCCACCCCGAAGTCACGCACACCGTGCAGGGCCGCGCCTTGCTGGAGCGTTTTGTGCTGGGTATCTGCGGCACCCGTGCCGATTGGGTCATGGGCGACTACATCGAAGAAGCTGTGCAGAAGATCCGCGAACAGGTGGGCGATGAGGAAGTGATCCTCGGCCTGTCGGGTGGTGTGGACTCGTCCGTCGCGGCAGCTCTGATCCACCGCGCCATTGGCGACCAGCTCACCTGCGTGTTTGTGGACCACGGCCTGCTGCGCCTGAACGAGGGCGACATGGTCATGGACATGTTCGAAGGCAAGCTGCACGCCAAGGTCATCCGCGTGGACGCGAGCGATTTGTTCCTGGGCAAGCTCGCCGGAGTGAGCGAACCCGAACAAAAGCGCAAGATCATCGGCGGTCTGTTTGTGGATGTGTTCAAGGCCGAAGCAGCCAAGCTCAAGGCCGGCACCGGCGGCCATAAGGGTGCCACCTTTTTGGCCCAGGGCACGATCTACCCTGACGTCATCGAAAGCGGCGGCGCCAAGAGCAAGAAGGCCGTCACCATCAAGAGTCACCACAACGTGGGCGGCCTGCCCGAGCAGCTGGGCCTGAAGCTCCTGGAGCCCCTGCGCGATTTGTTCAAGGACGAAGTGCGTGAACTGGGCGTGGCCCTGGGCCTGCCGCCCGACATGGTCTACCGCCACCCCTTCCCCGGCCCCGGCCTGGGCGTGCGTATCCTGGGGGAGGTGAAGAAGGAATACGCCGACCTGCTGCGCCGTGCCGACGCGATCTTCATCGAAGAGCTGCGCAACTTTGTGGACGAAGCCACCGGCAAGACCTGGTACGACCTCACCAGCCAGGCCTTCACCGTGTTCCTGCCCGTCAAGAGCGTGGGCGTGATGGGCGACGGCCGCACCTACGACTACGTGGTGGCCCTGCGCGCCGTGCAGACCAGCGACTTCATGACCGCCGACTGGGCCGAGCTGCCTTACGCGCTGCTCAAGAAGGTGTCGGGCCGCATCATCAACGAAGTGCGTGGCATCAACCGCGTGACGTATGACGTGAGCAGCAAGCCACCAGCGACGATTGAGTGGGAGTGAACGAGCAAATGCCGTACCCCAAGTGAATCGGGACCATGATCTGGCTTGACGCAGCACGGGTGGCCGCAATCGTGGCCGTTGTTCTTTTACATGTGTCTGCCAGTGTGGTGACGCAGGCCCCGCTGGGGTCTACGGTCTGGTGGGTGGGTAACGGGTACGACGCCCTAGTGCGGTGGTGTGTCCCTGTGTTCGTGATGGTGAGCGGCGCATTGCTGCTGGATGCGCGCAAAACAGAAAGCCTAGCGACGTTCTACCGCAAGCGCGCGGCCCGGATTGCGCTGCCGCTGTTGTTCTGGAGTGTTGTGTACGTCCTCTGGAACTACCGCCACGCGTGGGACCAGCTGCGCCCGGCGGACGTGCTTCATAGCGTGGCGCGTGGGTGGCCGCATTACCACCTGTGGTTTCTCTACATGCTGCTGTGTCTATACTTGTTCACGCCGTTTTTGCGCATAGTGGCGTGGCACACCTCGCGGCGCGACTTGTGGTGGCTGGTAGGGGCCCTATTTGTTCTTGCGGGCGTGAACGAGTGGCACCGGGTTGCCACTGGCGGTGGCGCAGGGCTGTTTATCAACTGGTTCTTGTCGTACTTACCGTACTTCTTTTGCGGCTACCTTCTCCGGACGGCGCACCGGGAGGTGCCTTTGCCCTGGCTGGTGGCGGTCTTCGCGTTTTCGGTGACCGCCACGGCGGTTGGGTGCTTCTGGGTGGGGCGTACCCACGGGCTGGACAAGGGCCTTTACTTCTACGGGTACCTGAGTGCCACTGTCATTCCGATGTCGCTGAGTGCGATGCTGATGTTCAAGCGCTGCGCTTGGGAGGGCGCATGTGCGCGGAGAGCACAGCGGCTCTCGCAGCTGACGTTGGGGGCCTATCTGGTGCATCCTATCCTGCTGGAGGTGCTGCGTAGTGTCGGCCTTCAGCCGGAACAAGGGGGCGTGCTGTGGTCAGTGCCTGGGCTGGCTGCGGTGGTGTTTGCGGGTTCCCTGGGCGTGGCTTGGATGTTCCAGCGCATGCCGCTGCTCAACCGCATGATCTAGCGCAGTGTTGGCCGGCGGAGTTGGCATTTGCAGTGCCGGTCGACGCTTTCCTCGTCAGGCCCTGGCCTCACCGGTCACGGGGTCGTAAGCGATGCCATCATGGTCGATGATGCTGTTGGTGGTCGCGTCGTAGGTGGTTCTGCGATAGGTATCGGCGCCTTTGCCATCCAGGCCGATATAAGGGGCATGGGCGAAGACGGTGCGATTGTCCTGGGCCACGATGCCGTTGGCAGTCCACTTGTTGCTCATCAGCCAGTTTGAGGGATTGGCGCCTTCAGGGATCTCCACTGTTCCTTCCATCCGCATTTTGGCGAGGGTGGGGTCCATGTTGAAACCCTCGGCTGCCAGTAGTTCGGCGGTATGTCCCTTGTAGTACGCCGCAGTTTCCGTGGGCATTGTGGACAGGTCGCTTTTGACCAGTGTTGAACCATCCGTGGGGAATTTCGACAATTCGCCGCTGCGAATCGCTGCGTAGTCGGCGGCGAACTCCGGGTTGTTCTTGAAGAACATGTAGCGGCTGACAACCGCCTCATCTCCTCCTCCGAGTGAGGTCGAAATCATCCGGACGTAGTCCGGGACCTGGTAGTCCTCTGCCAACGTGTCACCCAGGCCCTTTTCCCAGGCCCTGAATTCGGTGAGGTTGTTGAAAGGGGCCTTGGCGGTTGCTTCGGCGGCTCCGTTCGTCTCCGTGCCCGTGCTGTACAGGGCCGAGGTGGATTGATACGGTTTGGTGGATGCCACCGTGGTCGGCGCGGCTCTTGTCACGTCGCTCCCGGCAGTGTCGGAGGTGGAGAACTCTTTCAAGGTGGCTTGCAATTCCTTGAGGAACGCAAGAGCATCCGTGCCCTCCTGGTTTTGTGCCGCTCGCTCGGCCACTTTGGCCGCCAGCGTACTGGAAACACCCAGGGAGGTCAGCATGTTGGTGGCTTTTGAGATATCGAGCATGGTGAGACTCCTTCCGAGGGCTATCCATTCACCGGCGGGCGCGGTGCCCGGGTGGTGTGGTGGTGATTGCCCCTATGGTCGCCTGGCTGATGTTTGTTGTCTTTTGAGTAAGCACCGTAAAACCGGCGCTTTTGAGCCTTTTGGAACGGGGGGCTGTTCAGCGCTGCCGGGGATTGAATGGCGGGCCCTGTCGGCAGGGCTTTCACATTGCTGTTCGCACCTCCCGGAGACATGGGCAAAATGGTGCGCTAAATAAGTGATGTATTTAGTCTCGCTGACGCTGACAGAGGTCTTGGCGCTGAACGCGCTCCGTGCCCTCGTCCCTGAACTTTGTCCTCCGCGTCTCGGCGCGTCATTCCAGCCTCGTCAATGCCGCTATGCCGTATGCGGATGTTCCTTACATGACCTTGATGCCCACTGATTTCTGGCCTGCATGCGATTTTTCTGCCTTGTCGCGCAACACGCGCGGATGGCTGGTAGCCACGGATGACTACTTGCGGCGGGTGTTGGCCCGACCAGAGCTGGCCCTGGTGCCAGGGTCGTGCACTGCTGAGATCGCACTGCATGAATCGCTGAAGGTGTCGCCCGCGCGGGCGGTCACCTCTGCGGAGCAGGTTGCATTGCAGGACGACGACGCGCGCGAGAACTACACCGTGTTCCTGCGCTTCCGCGATGGCCTGCTGGCCACCGGCACGCTGGAGGCTTATTACCTGCAGCTCATGCGCAGTGGCGCGGTGAACGTGCCCGCCGTGTTTATCGACGCCGTGGTGCAGGCCCTGTTGCGCAATGTGCTGGATGACTGCAACGATGCCTTTGAAGCCCGCGCCGCCGAGATGCTGTTTCGGCCCCAGCGCATCACCTTGCAAGACGGGCAAATGCTGGCAGGCGACCGGGAAACGCTCGACATGCTTAATGAGACGGCAGGTCTGGGCGAGGTGGGGCGCTTGCTGCTGCAAAGCGGCGCGCTGCAGCCCACGGCGCAGGTCAAGGTGCTGTCGGCCGACAATGCGGGGCAGTATTGGCAGGAGAGCGATCGCCACCACTTTCTGCTTGACCTGACCCATGAGCTGACGCAGGACCTGAGCCATGGCCTGACCTTCAAGATGACCCGTGCGCGCTCGGGCCTGAAAGCCCTGGCCCGCGTGCTGGAGCGCTGGGTGGCGCATTTGCTGGGCGTGCAGGTGCAGATCGAGCCTGTGCACCAGGTCACCGACAGCGCGTGGCGCTGGCATGTGGGGCTGGATGTGGAGTCCACCGCCATCCTGAACGACCTGTACCAGGACCGCCCGGTGGAGGCCGAGCGCATGCAGCGCCTGGTGAGCCTGTTCACGCTGACCTTCGCCAACCCGGCCGAGATGCGGGCCGACGTGGCGGGCAAGCCGGTGTACTTGGGGCTGGCGACCAACGCCGAGGGCGTGGTGCGCATCAAGCCGCAGAACCTGTTGCTCAATCTGCCGTTGGCATCGGCATCTTGATCGCTATTGAATCTATAGCTGCTAGCGCATGATTAACAGGCGCTAGCAGCCCATTTGATTGGCGGTTTCAACAACGAAGTGCGCCAGTCCCCAGTGTAAGTGGGGTCACTTTGTA
>NZ_JBMDJH010000060.1:0-453 GCF_057809085.1 Acidovorax sp. FG48
TGGTGGAGGTAAACGGGATCGAACCGATGACCTCTTGCATGCCATGCAAGCGCTCTCCCAGCTGAGCTATACCCCCAAACTTCTTCGGCTTGCACCGAAGAAAAATTTTTGCACTCAAGAGAAATGCAAAAACTGTTGACTGGCGGAGTGGACGGGACTCGAACCCGCGACCCCCGGCGTGACAGGCCGGTATTCTAACCAACTGAACTACCACTCCTGGCAGGCAGCTTTCGCTTGCATTTCACAACACAAGCCAAGCGCTACAACTTGGCGACCCCACGGGGATTCGAACCCCGGTACTCACCGTGAAAGGGTGATGTCCTAGGCCTCTAGACGATAGGGTCAAAACCTTGGAACTAACCATTATCAAGCGATATGGTGGAGGTAAACGGGATCGAACCGATGACCTCTTGCATGCCATGCAAGCGCTCTCCCAGCTGAGCTATACCCCCA
>NZ_JBMDJH010000061.1:0-330 GCF_057809085.1 Acidovorax sp. FG48
CAAGTGGCTGGCAAATCGAGCCTGCTGCATCTGCTGGAAGCGCAAAGCGAAGGAGGCAAACCATGACTGAGCCGACAGACGACGAGCTGGAAGCGCTTGCCGTCGAGCACGAAGCCTTTGGGTTCGGATTGGCTGACAAGCGGGGGTTAAGCACCCACGGATTTGATCCAGATGGCCTGCGTTCCTTCGCCCGCGCAGTCTTAGCCAAGTGGTGCACGCCTGTAGTAGCGAAGTGGGCACCGGAGGAAATCGCGGGCGGTGAACGGGGCATTCGCTGGGTGACAAACGAAGGCATCCACGGGCGTCCAACAGACCACGATGTACGCGAGT
>NZ_JBMDJH010000062.1:0-309 GCF_057809085.1 Acidovorax sp. FG48
CACCCCGCAACCGCCCCGCCGCAGGCGCAGCCAGCAGGGGTGGGGCAGCCGAACAGCCAACATCCATTCGGGCCATTGCTGCGCTCGGCTTGGCCCGCGCAGCGCGTGGCGCTTGCGCCCGCGAGTTTGGGCCGAGCGCAGCGCAGCGAAGCAATGGCCCGTGTGGATGTCCGTTTTGGGTTCCCTTCTGCGCGTGCCGAGAAGCGCAGGACAGGGGGTGCGTGCGTGTGCCGAAGGACACACGCACTTCGTGTACTGACTTGCCGCAGTTGTTTGAACGGAGCGCGTAGCGCGCAGTGAGTTCTGCGG